>NZ_JBKGLW010000010.1:0-242321 GCF_046555775.1 Citrobacter sp. U14242 | reverse complement strand
TAAATGACATGACTCCGGCTGAATTCATCCGAAGTCTCCGGAAAGGCGAAGATCTCTGATTTAGCACTGCACTGATTTTGGGCCAGGGTCACTCTGTTTCGAAGATACAGGCCGTCAACGCCACCGACGGCAAAAGAGCCTTCATTTTTTTACTTAGCAACTGTGGCCGGTAAACGGGGCAGCATTGGTTCGGTTGGTCGTGGATTCATCCGCCTGAACCGGGGATGTCCACGCGTACACCTCGAAAAAGCGCTGGAGGGAATGAAACGTATTGCGTTTACACCTGCAAATAACGTTCATCCCATCAGCGAGTTTAAATAAAAGCGTTATTACTCTGCATGAGGCTTTGTCGGTCTACTTAAAAAGTCGGCTGTCATTATATGAAAACGCATCAGGTGGGATGCGTTTTCGCAGGCATTAACCGCGCGGTGTTTTAAATCGGGCTAACGTGCTTTCGACAAGGACAAAGAAGACCGGGACAAAATAAATCGCCAGCACGGTCGCGGCCAGCATCCCCCCGATTACGCCAGTCCCTACCGCATTTTGCGCGCCTGAACCTGCACCGTGGCTTATTGCCAGGGGAATAACCCCCAAAATGAAGGCCAGCGACGTCATCAGAATAGGGCGTAAGCGCATTTTCGCTGCTTCCACTGCGGCTTCAAGCGGTGTTTTTCCTTCTTTTTGCATAATTTCGACGGCAAACTCAACGATCAGAATGGCGTTTTTAGCCGACAGACCCATCGTGGTGAGCAGGCCAACCTGGAAATAAACATCATTACTTAAACCGCGCAGGTCGGTAGCCAGCAACGCACCGACGATGCCAATTGGCACCACGAGCATCACTGAAAAAGGAATGGACCAGCTTTCATACAGGGCTGCCAGTGCAAGAAATACCACAACAAGCGAAATGGCATACAGCATGGGCGCCTGGTTTGTGGATAACGCCTCCTGATAAGACAGACCCGTCCAGGCGTAACCGACGCCGGCAGGCAATTGATTAATCAGGGATGCCATAAAGTTCATCGCATCACCACTGCTTTTCCCGACAGCCGGCTGTCCCAGAATTTCCATTGAAGGTTGCCCGTTGTAGCGTTCAAGACGGGGGGAGCCATAGGTCCATTCGGTGGTTGAGTAGGCAGAAAGCGGGGTCATGGAACCGGAGGCGTTACGCACGTACCAATGGTTTATATTGCCGGGCAACATGCGGAACGGTGTATCGGCCTGGACGTACACTTTTTTAACGCGTCCCTGGTTAAGGAAATCATTGACATAACGACTACCGAACGCCGTGGAGAGGGTCTGATTAATGTCCGAGAGTGAAACACCCATGGCTGCGGCCTTTTTGGCGTCGACATTAACATGGAACATCGGCGTGTCTTCCAGCCCGTTAGGACGCACCCCGGCGACCTCTCCGGATGACTGATTAGCCAGCGCCAGGAGTTGGTTGCGAGCCTGCATCATCTTTGTGTGCCCAAGATTGCCGTTATCCAGCAGCTCCATATCAAACCCTGAAGCGGTTCCCAGTTCTGCCACGGCAGGTAAATTGAATGGATAAATCACGGCATTATTGATGGCACTTAAGGCGACCATTGCCCGTTGAATAATGGCGGTAACCGCGTTTTCTTCCCCAACACGCTCAGACCATGGCTTCAGGCTGATAAATGCCAGTCCATTGTTTTGCCCCTGACCGCTGAAGCCAAATCCGCCAACGGTAAAAACAGACGCGACATTTTTCTGTTCTTTCGTCAGATAGTAATCGGTGATTTCGCCCAGAACCTTGCTGGTATTCACCATCGTTGAACCCGAAGGTAATTGCGCAGTAGTCATGAATACCCCCTGATCTTCTTCCGGTAAAAAGGAGGTTGGGGTGCGTAAAAACAGGACAAGCATGCCTGCCCCGATAACCAAATAGATGACCATGTAACGGCCTGTGCAACGTAAGAGTTTACGCGTGCTGTCCGTGTAGTGTTGGGTGCACTTCTCCATGAAATGATTGAAACGGGTGAACAGGAAATGTGTTTTTGCGTTATTCCCCTCAGGCGCTGCTTTTAATAGCGTTGCGCACAGTGCGGGCGTCAGGCTCATCGCCACGAATACCGACAGCGTCATAGCGGATATCAAGGTGATGGAAAACTGACGGAAGATTTCACCTGTTGCGCCGCTCATAAAAGCCATTGGCATAAATACGGCGGATAACACCACGGCAATACCGACCAGCGCTCTTTGCAACTGGCCCATCGCCTTATGCGCCGCCGCTTTTGGTGACAATTTTTCCTCGCAAATAATACGCTCAACGTTCTCGACCACTACGATGGCATCATCGACTAAAAGTCCTATTGCCAGCACCATGCCAAACATCGTCAGGGTATTAATCGTAAAACCTGCAACAGACAGGATTGAAAATGTGCCGAGGATAACAACGGGAACCGCGATAGTCGGGATAAGCGTCGCGCGGAAATTTTGCAGAAAAAGGTACATGACGAGGAAGACCAGGATGATGGCCTCGATCAATGTCTGAAAAACACCCTGAATTGAAATCTCGATAAACGGGGTGGTGTCATAGGGATAAACGGTCTTCATGCTGGCAGGGAACCAGGCCGATAATCTGTCCAGCTCTTTTTTGACTGCCCGGGATGTTTCCAGCGCATTCGCGCCAGCGGCAAGCTTAATCGCAATCCCGGCGGCGGGTTTGCCGTTATACCGTGCGACCGTAGAATAGTTTTCTGCCCCCAGCTCAATTCGCGCGACGTCCCGCAGCAGAACCTGAGAACCATCTTGCTGGACTTTCAGGAAGATCTTGCCAAACTCATCGGTACTTTGCAGACGAGTCTGAACAACGATTGACGCATTCAACTGCTGATCTGCCGACTGGGGCATACCGCCCAGTTGCCCTCCCGATATCTGATTATTTTGTATCTTGATTTGCGAAATAACATCCTGCGGCGTGAGACTATATTTGTTGAGTTTTTGCGGATCCAGCCAGATACGCATGGCGTATTGCGAACCGAATAATTGCACACTCCCTACCCCGGCGGTACGACTGAGAGGATCTTTAATATTCGAAGCAACATAGTCGGCAATATCATATTGGCTCAGGCTGTTATTATCCGAGATAAAGCCAGCAACCATTAAGATATTACTACTGGATTTATCAACGCTGACCCCTTGTTGCTGAACCTCCTGCGGCAAGGAAGGCATCGCCAACTGCAGTTTATTCTGCACCTGAACCTGGGCGATATCGGGTGATGTGCCGCTCTTAAAGGTCAGGATAATGGCTGCATTACCTGCTGCATCGCTGGTGGATGACATGTACATCAGGCCATCAAGGCCATTCATATTTTGTTCAATCACCTGAGTGACGGAATCTTCAACGGTCTTTGCGTCTGCGCCTGGATAGGCGGCGTTAATAGTAATCGTCGGGGGCGCTATTTGCGGATATTGGGCGATCGGCAGATTCATGATCGCGATCCCCCCGGTAAACATCAGAATAATCGCGAGCACCCATGCGAAAACCGGGCGCTCAATAAAAAAATTGGCCATGAAGAAAGAGTCCTTAATGCCTGGAATATTACTGTTTGGTTACGGTGTCGGAGCTATTCGGGTGTGAAGAGAGAACCCTGGCTTTGATTCCCGGACGGATTCTTTGTAATCCGGAAACAATAACCCGGTCGCCGGGACGTAATCCCCCGGTCACTAGCCATTGGTTACCTACGGCCTGTACAGCGTTTATGTCGCGCAGTTGCACCACGTTTTCCTGATCAAGGATCAGCGCGGTGGCCTTTCCCTGCTCGTTATGAGTCACTCCTTGTTGAGGGACCATTAAAACGTCCTGCTGGCGACCTTCATCCAACAGAGCCGTAACATACATGCCGGGTAAAATTTCACCGTCAGGATTAGGGAAAATGGCGCGCAGAGTCACGGAGCCGGTGGCTTCATCGACGGCAGGATCGGAAAACTGAAGCGTACCGGTATAGCGGTAGGGTTTGCCATTTTCCAGCATCAGCTCAACCGGAATCTGGCCTTTTTGTTGGGCAATTTTTCCGCTGGATTTCTCTTCTTTCAGGCGTAAGAAGTCCTGCACTGACTGTGTTAAATCAATATAAATGGGGTCCAGTTTCTGAACGGTGACCAACGCGTTTTCCTGATTCGCAGTGACCAGCGCGCCAACAGTAACGGAGGATGTGCCGCTGATGCCATCAACAGGCGAGGTGACATTGGCATAATGAAGGTTAATCGTGGCCTGCTCGACATTCGCTCTGGCGACAGCGACGTTAGCGTCAGCCTCGTTAAGTTGAGAACGCGTGGTGTCATAATCCTGGCGGCTGACATAATTGGATTTTAATAAGGCAGACTGACGCTGTAATGTTAAGCGCACATTATTGGCGGTGGCCAGCGCTTTTGCCAGAGAGCCTTTAGCTGCATCGAGTTTTGCTTGCAGAGGGGCAGGATCAATTTGGTAAAGAGATTCTCCTTTACTGACTTTATCTCCCTCAATAAAGTTTCGCTTAATAATTATACCACTGACCTGAGGTCTTATTTCAGCGATTTCGAACGAAACGGCTCTGCCCGGAAGTTCGCTTTTAATATTAACGGAAGAAGGGGTTAAAGTAATAACGCCGACCTCGGGTTCCGTGATGGTCGTATTTTTTGAGGGTTTATTATCACACGCAGTGATGATTGCAGCACTAAAGAGTAATGGTATCAACAGTAAGTGATTTCTGTTCATAGTAATCCCTGGCGAATTTGTATGTGCACATTTTTTGGTATTTCATGCAGGGGAGGGATGTCATCGATAAATAATATGATGAGGTCAGGCATGAGAATGGCAAAGCCCATTTATTTGGCTAAAGATTGAGATGGCGTAATATAATTGCGCCATCGTGCAACTGAATTATTTCACTAACTCTGGTGTGACCTGAGTAACGGTGTTTGCGTAGTATGGCGCACCCCACATGGGGTCTGGCCAGAAGGCGCCATAGCCGTAATCCCACATGCCATAGGTTGTGTTGACCGACTCTGTCAGATGCCAAATTTGAATGCCTTGTAAGTCAACTTTAACAAAGTCGTACGGGATTTTATTGATGAACCCTGGTTCATCTCCCTGGATCGTCCCTAAAATAGTGACGTAGTGATTCCTGTAGTTAACCGGATCCAGAAAACCTTTTTGGCTGGCGAGAATACGCCCCTGATAGTTTGCGTCTATTTTTGGTTTGGCATAGCTGTTAAGGGTGAGAACCGCGATTTCAAGTAAAGAGTCATTCTTTGTGTTGATCACATTGATGACTTTACCACCAAAACGCGCCTGCTGACCTTTATATAAGCTGGGTTGGTTATGGACGGATATAAAGTCTTTTTGGATGTCTGGTTGATTATTACCCTTTATATTCTCAGGAATTGAAGCACACGCCGACAGGACGAATGCAAGGGCAATAATCATTACGCCTTTGGTCTTGTTCATTTTATTTTCCTGCTAAAAAAACAAGTCTATAGTAAACCTTTGATCATTATTGTCATCAGGTGCGCTGCTGATTATCTAAAAGTAATATAATTGTAGCTCATGGTTATAGATGGATTCTGGTATTCAATATTAACCACTGAGTGATGCTCCAGGTCCGGTTGCCAAAAATACGTCAAGTTGCCAGTACGTTGGTGACGTTTGCTTGATCATACCCACGAAAAGTAGACACGCGACTCAGTGAGTAAACTCTCTACCAGAGGTGACGGACATGACTAAAACCATTGCTGCGCAGACTGCGCTGCCAGGGAGTGATGCATGGCAAATGGTGTTCTGGCGGTGTAAACATCCGGATAATGTCGTTTATGCATTTCTCATATACATTTCTCAATGTGCCATCTGATGTTTTATTGCTTTTTAACTCCGAATGGCCATAACCAGTTTTAATCATTAGCGAACAAATTATATATTGCTTGTATGTTCTGAATTCTCACCACTTCTTTTATTAATGCTTTATTTTATTCACTGGCAGGGTGCTATTACGCCTTCTTCGAATTTAATTGAAAGTCTTATTCGTAAAAAACACTCTGATTTAATTTTCATTGATTTTTATCACTTTTAAATCTCTTTGGCGTAAAAATTCCATTATTTTTTGTGCATTCGAGATATGTCGCCACCGTTGGAGCGGTTAACAGTCAGAACATCCTGTTTTGCAGGATGATTTCCTATTAACAAATAGTGGAAAATTCTTATTTTTTCCTAGTACACAGATCTTAGATCTGTAAATTTGATCAAAGATCATATTTTACGCTATTATTGGTGCGAAAATGACTTGTATGACAAATATCACACAGCAATATATAAGAGGGATGAACTTATGGCTGACAGCTTCCAGAGTGAGGTGCCGAAGGCACGTATCAATTTAAAACTTGATCTGCATACCGGTGGGGCGAGCAAGAAAACTGAGTTGCCACTGAAATTACTGGTTACGGGTGATTTCAGTAATGGCCAGGAGTCTGCGCCGTTATCCGAGCGCGAAAAAGTGAATGTTACTAAAAATAATTTCGACGCTATTCTTTCCGAATATTCCCCAAAAGTGAATCTTACCGTTAAAAATACGCTTGCTGATGACGGTAGTGAGGACAATATCAAACTGACGTTCCAGAGTATGAAAGATTTCACCCCGGAACAGGTTGCCAGACAAATTCCACAGCTGAAGGCAATGCTTTCTATGCGTAATTTGCTTCGTGATTTAAAAGCCAATTTGCTCGATAACCAGACCTTCCGAAAGGAGCTGGAAAAAGTTCTGCTGGATCCCGCGTTAAGCGCAGAACTCAGAGCCGAACTTTCATCCCTGGCACCAAAACAGTCGTAACCCTCATAAAGAAATAACGGATTAACCAAGGAATGCTCATGTCTGTACAAAATGAAAAGACTGCTGGTGGCGAAAGCGTTGTACTGGAACGCCCTTTAGCCGGTGGGGTTTACGCGTCTCTGTTTGAAAAAATAAATCTGAATCCGGTCTCTGAACTGAGCGCATTGGATATCTGGCAAGATTCCCAGGCGATGTCGGATGCCACTGCTGATGAACGTCTGACTGCCGGGATGCAGGTATTTCTGGAGTGTCTGACAAAATCAGGTTCAAAAGTCGAGAAATTAGACAAGAATCTGATCGACCACCACATCGCAGAACTGGATCACCAGATTAGCCGCCAGCTGGATGCGGTGATGCACCATGAAGAGTTTCAGCGAACAGAAAGTACCTGGCGGGGATTAAAGTCGCTGGTGGATAAAACGGATTTTCGCAGGAACGTGAAAATTGAGTTGCTGGACATGTCCAAAGAGGATCTGCGACAGGACTTTGAAGACAGCCCGGAAATCATTCAGAGTGGACTGTATAAACATACCTATATTGATGAGTATGACACTCCCGGCGGAGAACCGATTGCAGCGCTGATTTCTGCCTATGAGTTTGATGCATCCGCTCAGGACATCGCTTTACTGCGTAATATTTCAAAAGTGTCCGCTGCTGCGCATATGCCATTTATCGGCTCCGCTGGCCCGAAATTCTTCCTTAAAGACTCGATGGAAGACGTCGCGGCGATTAAAGATATCGGTAACTACTTTGACCGTGCTGAGTACATCAAATGGAAATCCTTCCGCGATACTGATGACGCACGTTACATCGGACTGGTGATGCCGCGCGTACTGGGGCGTCTGCCCTATGGCCCGGATACTGTTCCGGTACGTAGCTTTAACTACGTGGAAGAAGTCAAAGGTCCGGATCACAACAAATACCTGTGGACCAACGCCTCCTTTGCTTTTGCCGCCAACATGGTGCGCAGTTTCATCGACAACGGATGGTGCGTGCAGATCCGTGGCCCGCAGGCCGGCGGTGCGGTTCAGGACCTGCCAATCCATCTGTACGATCTCGGTACCGGGAATCAGGTGAAAATCCCGAGTGAGGTGATGATTCCGGAAACCCGTGAATTTGAATTCGCTAACCTGGGATTCATCCCACTCAGCTACTACAAGAACCGCGATTATGCGTGTTTCTTTAGCGCAAACTCGACCCAGAAACCGGCGCTGTACGATACCGCAGATGCGACGGCAAACAGCCGCATCAATGCGCGCCTGCCCTATATCTTCCTGTTGTCGCGTATTGCCCACTACCTGAAGCTTATCCAGCGAGAAAATATCGGTACGACCAAGGACCGTCGTCTGCTGGAACTGGAACTCAATACCTGGGTACGTAGCCTGGTCACTGAAATGACCGATCCGGGTGACGAACTGCAGGCCTCACATCCACTGCGTGATGCCAAAGTTGTGGTTGAGGATATCGAAGATAACCCGGGCTTCTTCCGCGTGAAGCTGTACGCCATCCCACACTTCCAGGTGGAAGGCATGGACGTCAACCTGTCACTGGTTTCCCAGATGCCGAAGGCGAAATCATAACCTAAGGCAGGAAGCCGATGAAAACGGAACAACCGTTATGGGGCAGGGGCCAGATGGTCTCTCCCCAGCACTTCCAGCAACAGGCCGCGTATGCGGCCTGGTCAGTGGAATGTATCGCCCGCCTGGGCCTGGCTCATCCCTGGGGAATGATTAATGCCTCTTTCGAACCGGATGCGCTGAAGCTGGGCCGCCTGCAGGCACGTCATCTGCACATCCGTTTCACAGACGGAACGCTGATTGATACAGACAATGCTGATGCTCTGCCTCCGACACTGTCGCTTGAGAGCGAATCGCATAACGTAGTGGTGGTGTTGGCACTCCCGCTGCTGCGGGCGAACGGCGGCAATTGCCTGAAACCCGATGAAGTGGCTGAACGCCCGGTACGTTTTCGCCAACGCTGGCGGGATATCCGCAACACTTTCGGGGACGACACACGGCAGATCGCTGTTATGCAACCGGAACTGACGCTGAGGTTTGCTCACCAGAACAACAGCGATTATCTGACCTGTCCGGTCGTCCGTTTGCAGCAGGACTCACAGGGGACCTGGGAAATTGATGAGTCGTTTCTTCCTCCGCTGCTGACCATTCAGGGTAGCCGCTGGCTGGTGACGCAACTGGAACAACTGCTGATGCAACTGCGTGCTCGTCTGAGCCGCCTGATGGCCATGCGTCGTGAAAGTAACGAGCGGATGGCTGATTTTGCGGTGGCCGACGTGTCCCTGTTCTGGCTGCTCAATGCCCTGAATAGTGCAGAGCCCGTGCTGGGACAGTTTCAGCGCAACCTGCAAAGCCCGCCTGAACGTCTGTATCCGGAACTGACTCGTCTGGCGGGTAGCCTGCTGACGTTCTCGCTGGAACATCAGGTGAGCGCCATTCCGGTCTGGCAGCATGAGCAACTGAATACCGTTTTCCCGCCGCTGTTTGACTTACTGGGCGATCTGCTTGAGGCCAGTCTGCCGTCGCGGGTGGTTTCGCTTGAGCTTGACTAT
Source organism: Citrobacter sp. U14242 (assembly GCF_046555775.1). NCBI lineage: Bacteria > Pseudomonadati > Pseudomonadota > Gammaproteobacteria > Enterobacterales > Enterobacteriaceae > Citrobacter > Citrobacter sp. U14242. The sequence goes on along the minus strand of NZ_JBKGLW010000010.1, from coordinate 232,922 downwards.
GACGCACGTCTCCACTTCTGGCAGGCCCGTCTGCATGACCCACGTCTGCGCGAAGGGGCTGATTACTACCTCTCCGTGCGCTCACCGATGCCGGTGGCGCAATTGCAGGAGCAGTTCCCACGCCAGTGCAAAGTGGGTAGCCCGGATCATGTCCGCAGCATTGTTAACTCGTCCCGGGTAGGTGTTCCACTAATGCCGTTGCGCCATGTCCCGGCTGCCATTCCGCTGCGCCTGGAAAACCAGTATTTCAGCCTTGATGTTTCTCATCCTCTGGCTACGGAAATGCTCCAGAGCGGCACCTGTATGTTTTACGTTCCGGGGATGCTCGGCGAGCCTGAACTTGAACTCTTTGCGGTACTGAGAACATGAGTGAGCCTAAACGCGGCACCGCCGCGTCCATTGATATTGATGCCCTGTTACAGGACACCTGGCTGCAGGTGATCAGCCTGCGCCACGGCCCAAAATTCCAGGACGGGGAAGGGCGTAAGCTGTGGGAGCGCTGTATCGCTGATGTTGAGCGTGTGCAGCGTGAGCTGAAAGCGATCGAGCTTGATGAAGCCAGTTGCCAGCATATTCTTACCGCGCAGTGTGCGCTGCTTGATGAAGTCGTCAAAGGTCGTGGTGTAGACGACGACGCCAGTGTGCAGTGGTATGACATTCCCCTGCAGGGATATTTTTTGGGCACGATGGATGCCGGTGACACGTTGTGTGATCGGATGCGCGATGTGCTGCGTGAACCGGCTCCGGACAATGCCGTGCTGACCTGCTTCCAGCGAATAATGATGCTGGGATTCCTCGGCAGTTTCCGCTCTCTGAATGACCCGGAGCGTCAGAAACTCGTCGGCGCACTCAATGAGCATGTCAGGCCCTTCAGCTATCCACAAAACCATCCTGTTCTGGCGGAAAGTCGTTCCGGCTCAGTGACAGGCGACTGGCTGTCGTCGTGGCCCGTGCGTATTGGCCTGAGTGTGATTGTGGTTGCGGCCTTGTGGTGGGGGCTGGATCACTGGCTCGATCAGATGCTTCAGACGCTGTTGCCGGGAGTCGTGAAATGAGTCCTGCACAACAGCGTGGACTTGCGTTGTGGGCCGCACTGCTGAGTACGGTGGTCTGCCTGAGCTTTTTGCCCGTTTCCCGGCTGGTTTCCGTACTCATTTTACTGGCTGTTCTGGGGCTTATTGTCGTGCTCTGGACTATCGCGAGTCGTCGTGCTGAACACGACGTTACGCTGCGCCTGGAAGACCTCCCGGACGCCACATACCACCAGCCTGTAGTACTGGTTTGTGGCGATCTGCCGCTGGCATGTATGCAGCAGTCACAGGTGCTGACTGTCACGCAGGGCTGCTGGATCCGTGTAGAGGATTTTCAGGATCTGGAGCAGGTGGCCCGCCAGGTGCTTTGGCTGCGACCGGACTGGGGACGACAGCTGTCGGTGATGGTCAGTGTCTGTCCGCAGAAACACGCTGACAGCGAAGCGTTGACCAGTCGCCTGCTGAGCCTGCGTTGGCAAATAAGCCAGTTGCGTAAGGAGACCGGGCATTCTGTGCCACTGGTTCTGAATGGTCAGGTCGGCAGTGCGATGACGAATGACATGCTCTGGCAGGCGGCGATCCCGGGCGAAGGCGTGAGGGTCTGGCGTGAGTCTACCGCGCCCTGCTCGATTTCCGCCTGGGTCACCACTGGCGGAGTACCTGCGATGCAACAGCAAGTGCTGATGAACAGCCTGATGAGCTGGTTTCACCAGCATGTCAAAGCCGTTTTTATGGATGAGAATCCTGATGTTCCGGTCATTGTGCCCACGGCAGTGCTGTGGGGGATGGGACCTATTCTTGCCGGTAGCCTGGCGTCTTCGGCCTGGACCGCGTGGTTGTCCCGTCATACCGCGATGCAGCACGTGGCGGGCTGGCAACCGGTAGGAACGGACAGTACGGTGATAGCGCCGTTTCCGGATTTCGTTCTGCCTTTATTGCCGGAAGGGCGAGGCCTGACGCCGCGTGGGCGAGCCTTCCGTTGTGCGCTCGGGCTCTTCACCCTGGCCGCCATTACAGCGTTGCTCAGCAGCGGCTGGAACAACCGTCAATTGCTGCAGCGCGTGAGCTTCGATATTGCTCGTTATTACCGCATCCCGATGAATGATTACGGCCAGAAAGCGGACGCCGTTGCAGTTCTGCGTGAGGATGCCGCACAACTGGATAACTGGACACGCAATGGTGTACCGGTCCGGATGGGGCTGGGGTTATATCAGGGCGAACGCCTGCACCTTACGGTGCTGGATGCTATCCGCTCGTACGTTCCGCCACCGCCGCCGCTCAAACCTCAGCCGAAGCCAAAACCTGCACCGAAAATTGTGCGCCTCGACAGTATGTCGTTGTTCGACTCCGGCAAGTCTGTACTGAAGGCGGGCTCCACCAAAATGCTGATTAACTCCCTGGTGGGCATCAAAGCCAAACCGGGCTGGTTGATCGTCGTCGCTGGTCACACGGATAACACCGGCAACCCGCAACTGAACCAGACGCTTTCACAGAAACGTGCTGAAGCGGTACGCGACTGGATGCGTGACACCGGTGACGTACCGGAAAGCTGTTTTGCGGTCCAGGGTTATGGCGCGAGCCGTCCTGTCGCAACGAATGACACGCCGGAAGGCCGCGCGCTTAACCGTCGTGTCGAAATCAGTCTGGTACCGCAGGCGAATGCCTGCCGGATACCCGGCCACACCCAGGCGTCATCGCAGGATGATGACGTTTCTCAACATTAATGGAGTAAATCCGATGGCAATTCCAGTTTATCTTTGGCTGAAGGACGACGGCGGCGCAGACATCAAAGGGTCTGTGGACGTTCAGGAGCGTGAAGGCAGCATCGAAGTGGTGGCGCAGGAGCATAACCTGTACATCCCAACCGATAACAATACGGGCAAGCTGACCGGCACCCGTATCCACACGCCGTTCCTGTTCACCAAGGAAATCGACTCCTCCAGCCCGTACCTGTACAAGGCGGTGACCACTGGCCAGACCCTGAAATCTGCGGAATTCAAATGGTACAAGATCAACGACGCGGGCCAGGAAGTAGAGTACTTCAACACCAGACTTGAAAACGTGAAAGTGGTGAAAGTGAACCCGGTGATGCACGACATCAAGGATCCTTCTTACGAGAAGCACAACCACCTCGAAGCGATTGAGCTGCGTTACGAGAAAATCACCTGGACCTACAAAGACGGCAACATCATTCATTCTGACTCATGGAATGAGCGCGCCACCGCGTAAGTTACTCGTCATATTTCGCGCTGTAGCGGCGTTGGCTGCGCTTATGCACCCCAGTCACATCGTTATCTATGCTCCCGGGGCTGCACGCGCTTGCCGCCTTGCTACGGCACGAACTATTTAGAGTAACAACCTGACGGGCAGCCCATTCTGCCCGCTTTTTCTTTGCTGAACGTCTGCCCGCGCGGGCGTTGAGTAAAGAAACCCACAATATGCCTGCCTGACCGTATGCGCTTTGGTCCCCTTTTCGGGAAACAGCGAGGGGCGGTAGCGTGTCCAGGAACCGACAAAGAGAGAGAGTCATGGAAAATCCAGCCATCCTGCTGCGACGTCTTAACCCTTACTGTGCCCGTGCGATGGAAGGGGCGGCTTCGCTCTGCCAGACCCGCGCCCATGCGGAAATTTTGCCGGAGCACTGGCTGCTGAAGCTGCTGGAGCAGGGCGAAGGCGACCTCACCGTGCTGGCGCGCCGTTACGAATGGGATATGGATGCGCTATGGCAGGACTTGCTCGGCTGGCTGGAGAAACAGCCCCGTTCGGTACGCAGCCGCCCGCAACTTTCTGAAAGTATCCAGACGCTGCTGCAGGAAGCCTGGCTGCTGGCGTCACTGGCCGGGGAAGAACACATCCGCAGCATCCATTTGCTGATGGCGCTGGTTGATAAACCCAAACTGGTTCGCTGTGATGGCCTGTGGCCGCTGCTGACGCTGGGGCAAAGCCAGATGGAACGTCTGCGTCCGCTGCTGGATGCACAATCAGACGAACGTCCGGACGTGCAGCTCGAAGCCGAACTGGCGCAGAGCCACAGCGGCGAGGTGGAATTTGTCGGTCGCCCGGTTGGGGCAGAGCTGAAAGAAGGCGAACTCAATCCGGCCCTGCAGAACGCGCTGGACAAATTCACCCTCGATGTCACCGCTAAAGCGAAAGAAGGCAACATCGATCCGGTGTTTGGCCGTGATACGGAAATTCGCCAGATGGTGGATATTCTCTCGCGTCGTCGTAAAAACAACCCGATCCTGGTCGGTGAGCCGGGCGTGGGTAAAACCGCACTGGTGGAAGGCCTGGCGCTGCGCATTGCCGAAGGGAATGTGCCGACATCGCTCCAACCGGTTATTCTGCGGACCCTCGACCTTGGTCTGTTGCAGGCAGGGGCGGGCGTGAAGGGTGAATTTGAACAGCGTCTTAAAAACGTCATCGATGCCGTACAGCAGTCACCGGTGCCCATTCTGCTGTTTATTGACGAAGCGCACACCATTATCGGGGCCGGTAATCAGGCCGGTGGCGCAGATGCCGCCAACCTGCTGAAACCCGCCCTCGCGCGTGGCGAGCTGCGCACCATTGCCGCCACCACCTGGAGCGAATACAAGCAGTACTTTGAGCGCGATGCGGCGCTGGAACGTCGCTTCCAGATGGTGAAAGTCGACGAGCCGGACGACGACACCGCGTGCCTGATGCTGCGCGGTCTGAAATCTCGCTACGCCGAACACCATAACGTGCACATTACCGACGACGCGGTCCGCGCTGCCGTCACGCTGTCGCGCCGCTACCTGACAGGTCGTCAGCTGCCGGACAAAGCGGTTGACCTGCTGGACACGGCAGCCGCTCGCGTGCGCATGAGTCTTGATACTGTCCCTGAAGCCATTGTGCGACTGAAAGCACAGCTGACCGCACTGGAATTTGAAGAACAGGCGCTGCTGGAGGATATTGCAGCCGGTTGTAACCGGCATGGCGATCGTCTGAGTGTCATAGAGCAGCAGCGTACTGATCTGGAAAACCGAATTCAGGAGCAGGAAGGCCGTTTCAACAACGAAAAGGCGCTGGCACAGCAGCTGATGGCCAGCCGCCAGGATATCAGCAAGCAGGCTGAAATTTCCGACCTGCAACAGCAACTGGCGCAGGCGCAGCAGGGTGACGTGCTGGTTCAGGTGGATGTCGACACCCGCACGGTCGCCAACGTGATTGCGGACTGGACGGGCGTGCCATTGTCTTCCCTGATGAAAGACGAGCAGACTGAACTGCTGACCCTGGAAAATGAAATCGGTCGCCGTGTTGTCGGTCAGGATGTTTCCCTCACGGCCATCGCTCAGCGTCTGCGTGCGGCCAAAACCGGCCTGACGTCAGAGAACGGCCCGCAGGGCGTATTCCTGCTGGTCGGCCCGAGCGGCGTCGGCAAAACCGAGACTGCGCTGGCGCTCGCAGATGTGCTGTACGGCGGCGAAAAGTCTCTTATTACCCTCAACCTGTCGGAATACCAGGAGCCGCATACCGTTTCCCAGTTGAAGGGTTCGCCTCCGGGGTACGTCGGCTACGGGCAGGGCGGCATTCTGACCGAAGCGGTGCGTAAGCGTCCTTACAGCGTGGTGTTGCTCGATGAAGTGGAAAAAGCGCACCGTGATGTGATGAACCTGTTCTATCAGGTTTTCGACCGCGGTTTTATGCGCGACGGCGAAGGGCGTGAAATCGACTTCCGCAACACGGTCATTCTGATGACGTCGAACCTTGGCAGTGACCCTCTGATGCAGTTGCTGGATGAACAACCGGGGGCGACTGAAAGCGATGTACAGGAACTGCTGCGTCCGATCCTGCGCGACCACTTCCAGCCTGCCTTGCTGGCCCGTTTCCAGACAGTGATTTACCGACCGCTGAGTGAGAGTGCGATGCGCACCATTGTCGGGATGAAACTCAGCCAGGTCAGTCAGCGTCTGAAGCGCCACTATGGCCTGATCACGCATATCGACGAGAGCCTGTACGATGCGTTGACCGCCGCCTGCCTGTTGCCGGATACTGGGGCACGTAATGTCGACAGCCTGCTTAACCAGCAAATTTTACCAGTGCTGAGCCAGCAGTTGCTGACCCACATGGCCGCAAAACAAAAACCGCAGTCATTACGCCTTACCTGGAGTGAAGAAGAGGGGATTGGGCTGGAGTTTGACCGCACACAAGGAGTGAGCGCATGAGCACCGGTCTCCCGATAAGATTCAGCCATAACCATCACAGGCTTTCGGTGAAAGGCTGTCAGTCAGAACCCGATGTGCTGGCCTTCGAGGGCGATGAAGCCCTGAGCACACCGTTCCGCTACCGTATTGAATTCACCAGTGCAGACCATGCCATCAGCAAAGAGACAATGCTGATGAAGGCCGGCTCGCTGACGCTGCAGGCCCCGGTTGACCAGGGCTACGGCATTAAAATACAGCAGCCGGTGCGGGTGATTCAGGGCGTGGTCACGGGTTTTGAACGTCTCAGTACCTCAAAGGATGAAACCCATTACGCGCTGACGCTCCAGCCGCGCCTGGCACTGCTCGACCGTTCACACCAGAACGCCATTTACCAGGATATGTCGGTCCCGCAAATCGTGGAAAAAATCCTGCGCGAACGCCACACCCTGCGCGGCCAGGATTTCCTGTTCACACTGACCAGAGAGTACCCGCGCCGCGAGCAGGTGATGCAGTACGGTGAGGACGACCTGCACTTTATCACCCGCCTGCTGGGTGAAGTCGGCATCTGGTTTCGTTTTACCACCGACACGCGCCTGAACATCGACGTGGTGGAGTTTTACGACAGCCAGCAGGGTTACGAGAAGGGCCTGACGCTGCCCTCGGTTCCGCCGTCAGGCCAGCATTCAGAAGGTGTGGACTCGGTGTGGGGGATGGAGAGCCATCACCACGTGGTGCAAAAGCAGGTCAGTACCCGCGACTACAACTACCGCCAGGCCACAGAAGACATGAACACGCAGGTCGATGCGACCCGCGGGGACACCACCACTTATGGTGATGCGTATCACTATGCTGACAACTACCTGACGCCGGGCAGCACATACGACCGCAATCCGGCCCCGGAGACCGGGGCGTTTTACGCCCGCATCCGGCATGAGCGCTACCTGAATGGCCAGACGCAGACCCGGGCTGTCACCAGTTGTCCGACGCTTTCCCCGGGACAGGTACTGAAAGTCACCGGCGGGTATGAAGTGGCAGAGGTGTTCAGTCAGGGTGTGGTGGTGACGGCGATGCACAGCCATGCGCGACGTGACGAGGACTTCGGCGTCAGCTTCGGTGGTGTCCCGGACAGCACTGATTTTGGCTTCCGTCCTGAACCTGGCACACGCCCGGTGATGGCCGGGACATTACCGGCCCGCGTCACCAGTACCACCGAAAATGACACCTACGGGCATATCGACAAAGACGGTCGCTATCGCGTCAACATGCTGTTTGACCGCGACAACTGGGAGACCGGGTTCGAGAGCCTGTGGGTGCGTCAGTCCCGCCCGTATGCCGGGGACACCTACGGTCTGCACCTGCCGCTGCTGGCGGGCACTGAAGTGGCGATTGGCTTTGAGGACGGTAACCCGGACAGGCCGTACATTTCAGGCGTGCTGCACGACTCGGCGCACGGCGACCACGTCACCATCCGCAACTACAAACGTAACGTCCTGCGGACGCCTGCGAACAACAAAATCCGCCTCGATGATGAGCGTGGCAAAGAGCATATCAAAGTCTCGACTGAGTACGGCGGCAAGAGCCAGTTGAACCTCGGTCATCTCGTTGACAGCGAAAAGCAGCAGCGCGGGGAGGGCTTTGAGCTCAGAACCGACAGCTGGGGAGCGATACGGGCGCAGAAAGGGATATTTATCAGCGCCGACGGGCAGGCGAAGGCCCAGGGTCTGCAACGCGAAATGCAATCGGCGCTCAAAGAGCTTGACGCCGCCAGAGAGGTTACCTCCGGGCTGCGGCATGCCGCCCAGGCTGCGCAGGCCGAACTAGCCGACCTTGAGAAACAAACAGCACTAATGAACCAAACGCTCAATGATCTCAAACAACAGGCATTGCTTCTTTCAGCCCCTTCGGGAATAGCACAGGTTACTCCAGCAAGTGTGCAATTGTCTGCAGGTGAAAACATGATAGTCACCGCAGGTCAGAATGCAGATTTTAGCGTTGCCAAAAAATTCACTCTGGCAGTGGGGGACATTCTGAGCTTTTTTGCCCATAAACTGGGGATAAAAATGTATGCCTCGGAGGGTAAAATAGATATTCAGGCTCAGTCAGATGAGCTGAATTTATTTGCTAAACAACGGCTTTCCGTCGCTAGTGCAGATAATAGCGTCGTTATATCGGCGAAAAAAGAAATCCTTCTGACTTGTGGTGGATCTTTTATCCGATTAAGTGATGCGGGAGCAGAGGTAGGAACAGGTAAAAATATCACGCTGAAATGTATCGCCGTTCAACAGCAGCCTGCTGCCACGTTGAATTCAACACTCAAGCTTCCCTCTGGCTGTAAACCTGGCGTTATTGCTGCAGCCCAGCAACAAGGGGCTGTGGTCGCTCTTAGCTGATATTCGAGGAGTAAATTATGACCAAAAAATTAGCTTTACTGGGTGACAGAACCAGCAATGGGAAAATTGTGTCTGCTACTGCCAATTTTTTCAGTCATGGTAAGCAGGTAGCGCAAAATAATGACAAAGCTACATGTTCGGTCTGCAAAGGAACATTCCCTATTCAGGCCACTGCCGTGGGCATCCTCAGTAATGGCGTGCTTCTGGTGCAGGATCAGGATCGTGTGCTTTGCCGATGTTCTGGACACAAGGTGATCGCGGGTTCAAATTTTTTCACTGGTTAAGTAAGAAACGCGTTATTTACAGGCTTAATTAAAAAAGGACGTGAATATGGCATGCCAGGGGTTATGCGCAACGAAGGGCTTAACGATATTGCCAGTGCGGTATGCCGTTGTGCCAGAAAATGTTACTGCCAATTTACCGGGATGGGCGAATGATCCGTGCATCACTGGGGTAAAACTTGCTAATAATGAAAAGTACACTCTCCGTGCTCTTCGTCAGGGTTACCTTTACGTCTTCTATGAAAAAGGGAAACAAGGTACTAATTACTGGCAGTGTTACAGCGTTGCTCCTGACGGTTCGTTGTGGCTACAGCAGGTTGCCTCTAATCCGGCATCGGTAGATGAACCCCTTTGTACGACGGGGGAACACATCGCGCAAAACGTTGAATTTATGAGCATTGAGTCACCGGATAAATGTGGCAATGTGTGGTTTGCATTTAGCCAGTATCCGTGGGAGCAGGAAACGCTTGATCGGTATCGCTCAACGCCCAAAGATCGCGGTGAGAGAATGCAGAAAGTTATGCCTTCTGTGTCTGGGGCTCTGCGTACTAAAACAGGGGCCGATGTCACGGAGTCAAACCTGAATCAGGTTCTGGACTATCAGATTCCTTTTGTTTTTGGTCTGTTGCCAGGGCCGGATGATGTAAAGGTTGCGAATGTCAGCCGGGCATCGTCACTCTGGGACCCGACGGTGGATGATCCCTGGAGGGTCAATGATGACGTGGTGAAATTGCAATCTAGCCTGTATCCATGGGCGCGAAACCGCAGTGGCATGGCAACCGCTACGGTCACGGCTATGCAAAACCGAAGTGAAGGGATGACGCCATTACTGCTTCCTCTTTGGGACCCGGTGGGGATAGTTCATGAACTTAATGGCTGGAGCCAGGATGTACTGGGACGTCAGGCGCAATTTTTACAGGAACGGGAGCTGGAACTGTCGACCAAAACCAACCTTGATGCGTTAAAAACAATACTGAGTGAGAAAGCGCAGTTAAAGGGGGAGACTATACTGGAGCGATTTGCTCAACCTGAAAATACGATGCTGTCGGAAAAATATCTTGATGCTCGTCTGAATACTCTGGAACAACGTTATCAGAATAAGCCCGATGTGCTGGCGCAAATCAGGGCTGATGACAAGCTGGTCAGAGCATGGCATGCACAGAATGTAGCTGCAACGTATTCCGAAAGTGTATTGATGAGTTCGCCAGAACCTCTAGCCCTCCACCAGAAACGGGTTGCTGCGATAAAGGCTCAGGTTGATAAAGAATTAGCTGAACGCCCCCAGAATTTCAGTGATGTGCGTGCCAGAAGCTGGGAACCTTATCAGGCAAAGCTGACCGCTAACCGGCAGGCAAATTTTGACACCTGTTATAAAAGCTTGGGCGACAAAGTGAACGAACTCTTTCAGAAGCGGATAGTCAGCGTGGTGAACTGGCTTAGCGCACCACTGCTGGTGACTATCCTGGATGATTTTCATTGCACGGCAGACAGAGCCGGAATGTTTTATCAGTCATCCGTGGGCATGGCGATGAACGGCATCAACAGCTGTCCGGTAGGAGCCAAAAAGCTTGACGGGTGGTGGGGGGAATACAGCACAGGTAACCGTACCAATCTGCTGTGGCGGCATGTGACGGCAAACAATCCGGACCTGATGGCGGAGCTGGAGCCGTTTCTGGCGACGGTGAAAGGCCGGAAGGATGAAGAGGTGACGCCGCTGACGGCCACTGTCGTGACGTCGAGCTTGTTTCAGCAGGCCGGAAGCCTGAAAAAGCTGGAAGGGTATTATCAGAAATCTCTGGCTAACGTCGTGAAAGGGTTACAGGAAAATGCCAGTAAATTAGAGACCGAAATCTTCAAAACAGACGCGTTTATCGTGACAGTGGGAGACCGGGTAAGCCGGGTTCTGCTGGTTGATAAGATGGGAGAGAAGCTTTCGACCACCGCGTTCCGCCTGGTGTTTATGGTAAGGGCAGGTATCCCGTCAGAAAAAGTCCAGACCATGGTTAATGAATATCTTCATGATGCCCCGGCTCTGCGCAGTACGGTGCTGGCAGGCATTCGCAGCAGTAAACGCTTTATGGCAAGCCAGAGCGAAGTGACGACCATAAAACAGACGCTGAGCAGCAAGCTGGAAGAGCACTTTGCGACAGAGAAAGGCCAGGGTGAGTACCGTCTGGTGAAGATAAACAGCCTGCTGCTGGTGCTGAATGCGGTGGATTTTATCTACCTGTGCGGCCAGGTAAGTGATGACAAGAAACCAATGGCAAGTCTGATGGCGAGCGGGCTGGCGATGGTGAGCCAGGGTACTTCGGTGTTTTTACCGGCAATAGAGAAGGGGCTGGAAGCCCGGCCACTGACAGTGGCATGGATTAAAGGGGCCGGTGCGGCTGCGGGTGGGGCGGCTTCGCTGTTTTCGGTTTATGCGGATGGAGCCAGTGCTTATGGTGAGCTGAAAAACAATCGTTTTTCACTTTCAGTTGTGCTTATTATTAAAACTGCGGTTGATGGATTAGCAGTCACAAAATCCATCGGCCTGCTGTTGGAGCTTATCGATAAGCCACTTGCGCAAAGGGCTGCGGGAAAAATCACTGGTTTTCTGGCCGCAGAGTTTTTAGGTATCCGGGTACTTGCGGTGCTGATGACCTGGGAAGCAATGGTGGCGATAACGCTACTTCAGGTGATCGCGACTTGGATATCGGATGATGAACTTCAGTTGTGGTGTAAAAAATCAGTATTTGGTACAACTCCGTTAAACCGTACTATGGTGGAGCAGGATAAAGCCCTGGAAGCGGCAATAAAGGATATTTCATGAGTCCAGTTGAACAGAAGCAGGCATGTTCTCGGTTTATCAAGCCTGAAAAATTAGCCGATTTACGGACTAAGCAAGAAATAGAGGTGATGAATGGCAGACCGTGGACACGGGCACTACCGCCACCGCCGGTATTACCGCCATATGGTCCCCTGGAAAAAATTAGTGGCCGCCTGGAGTTCTTCAGTAGCGAATGTTTTCGGGAATATTTTGACGTCAAGGCGTACCGGACCAGCAGTCTGCCGGATACATCCGATGGTCAGCGTGGTGCAGCCGCAGCAATTGCTATTGCAGCAGGGAGTCCTGGCGTTGGGGCGGTAATTATGGCCGAGAGCGAATCATCAAATGACACGGCTGAATATGTTCAAGGCACAATTAACGGCAAACCCTTTCGGGGCTGGGTGGGAACAACCCGTCTTAAGGCTGGAGACAATGTGGACATGATTGCAGAGTGGCAGTATGACCATTATGAAGTATATGCCATTGCCCTTCCTGAAGAGCGAATAGTTTCAATTTGCCCGAAATGCGATATGGGGCATATTGCACATATGCAGTGGCGAATTAAGAATATGTTTGTTTTAATTGTGATTCTGATGCTTATGTTTGTAAGTGTATGCATATATATATGTTTTACTGAAGAGAATTATGAAGGTGAGTCATTTATTCAACGTTTTTCTGTTTTTCTTTTAATAGCATTATGTGTATCTACGGCAATATCAGCAGTGATTGCTGTTTTGGCATATAAAGCTTGTGCATCAACGCGCTGTAAATTAGCGGAGGGGATATTTAATCTGCTGGGTATAAAAAATTCCGCAACAGTTAATCTCAATAAAATAACAAAAGAACGAGAGCAGCAGTTGAAAGATAAAGGTAAGTGGCATGACCCTGGTGATAAGAATAGGCCTGCATGCCCGAGTGGAACGGTTCTTTATTCAGCAGAATATTGGTTCTATTACTAAACATCACTTTTAAACCGTTCTCTGGCTGACCAGAATAAAAATCCGGAAGTGGCAATAAAGGATATTTCATGAGTCCAGTTGAACAGAAGCAGGTATGTTCTCGGTTTATCAAGCCTGAAAAATTAGCCGATTTACGGACTAAGCAAGAAATCGAACTGATGAACGGCAGACCGTGGACACGGGCACTACCGCCACCGCCGGTATTACCGCCATATGGTCCCCTGGAAAAGATTAGTGGCCGCCTGGAGTCCTTCAGTAGCGAATGTTTTCAGGAATATTTTGACGTCAAGGCGTACCGGACCAGCAGTCTGCCGGATACATCCGATGGTCAGCGTGGTGTAGCCGCAGCAATTGCTATTGCAGCAGGGAGTCCTGGCGTTGGGGCGGTAATTATGGCCGAGAGCGAATCATCAAATGACACGGCTGAATATGTTCAAGGCACAATTAACGGCAAACCCTTTCGGGGCTGGGTGGGAACAACCCGTCTTAAGGCTGGAGACAATGTGGACATGATTGCAGAGTGGCAGCATGACCATTATGAAGTATATGCCATTGCCCTTCCTGAAGAGCGAATAGTTTCAATTTGCCCGAAATGCGATATGGGACATATTGCACATATGCTGTGGCGAATAAAAAATATGTTTATTCTTACGGCGATATTATTGTTTATGTTTATGTTTATGTTTATGTTTATGTTTATGTTTATGTTTATGTTTATGTTTATGTTTATGTTTATGCTCGTTTTACAAGTTTATTTTAATGACGGTGAGATATCTGCTTATTGGTCGGAATATCATGGGCCAATATACATGATGCTAGCCATGTCATTGTGTATATCAGCGTTAATCGCCTTTTTTGCCTATAAAGCTTGTGCGCCCACCCGATGCAAACTGACAGAGGAAATATTCCATCGGCTGGGAATGAAAAATTTCGCGACAGTTAATCTCAATAAAATAACAAAAGAGCGAGAGAATCAATTGATAAAAAAAGGTAAGTGGTATGATCCTGTCGATAAGAATAAACCAGCCTGCCCCAGTGGGAAGTTTATTTATTCAGGGGAGAATTGGTTTTACTACTGATGGCATTTTATATGCCTGAAAAACATAAATGAAGTAATATTTTCTTTCTGAGTTATAGGTGTCGATAAACCATAGTAGGTATTTATAAGATATATCTTGTGGGGGTAATTATGGATAGTAAGCACTTTTGCGATATAAAAGAAATAATCACCAATGCTGCTTTTGGAAAAAACAGACGATGCTTTCTCTTGATAGATGCTTCTTTAGAGCAGTATCAGTCAGATGCTTTTTTGCACGATATCATTAAAGACTATAAATCTTATCCTGTTATATTCCATCAGAGAGAGCTTCAGGGGGCTTTACCAATCTTCCTATTTCCTCTAAATTCGATGAGTGAAAGAGACAGTGAATTATTTAATAGTAGTATTTGTCATTCGCTAAATGAGCTGAAAAGCGAGAAGCTTGATTCAGGAGAAGGACGTAGCGTCTGTGCGTGGATCTCGTCGGAATTAACAGGGGAGCAGCTTGCTGAACAGATCGCTTTGTCCGCCGTACAGTCGATTCGAACAGTTGGTGATATATTACTTCGCTATTTCGATCCTTCAGTATTTGGTCCATTGATGCCACTATTGGATAGCTGGCAAAAGCAACAGCTGTTAAGCAATATTAATGTATGGTCCTATATTGATGGGGATGGTAATGCTCAGGTAGTGAATGGCGATGGAGAATGTAAAAAAAAATTAAACTACTCACTCGGATTAACAGAGTTAAACGTATCAGAAATGAGTCGGGTGCTGGTTGTTAATAAAATTTTGCGCGTATATCGAAAAATGAACGTTGTTGATAAACTCAGTGAGTGCGAGGTGGTGAAATTATTGCACCCTGCACTGAACTATTTTTATTCCTCTTTCTCTCCATCCGATAATGATGTTATTGAGTTTGGACTTGATGTGCTGAGCGCGCAACGACTATTTTATCAGGATGGTGTGTTTGATAAGTACATATTTCCCCATCACAATAAAACCCTTCAATCATACTCGGAAATTAAATCCGGAATTGACAGTCAGACATGTTAAGGGGTTGATTTCTTGGTTTGAAGAAAATATGCCATAAACAATGATGGAGAACTATATGAGTTGGCCGGTGCAAATAATTCCTCCAGATGATAAGGTCCCTGAAATAAAATGGAGGAAGTGGTTTTTTTCTTTCTTATGCATTTTGTTGTTTATTGTGGTGAGTTGGGGCGTGGCTAAAGTTATTGCTCCTACTGAAGAGAGTAAATTTTTAAGATTATTTACTTTGTTGTTTTTTTTATGGCTGTTTGCTTATTCTATTATTCTTTCCGTTAGAATCTATTACTATGGTGTGTGTTTGTCGGTATTTGAAGCAAGGGAGCTCGAAGTAGCGTCAGTCAGAAAAGACTGGACGGCATGGGCTAGCCAAAAATTTCATGTGTCCACTTATAATTTGTTTCTCCCTGATCTAATATCAAAAACAGATATAGCATCGTCTAATTTTGTTGAAATATATAAAGAGCAGCAATTAAAACTACGTGGCCATAATGGAGAGGCGTATACTGAAGAGCAATTGATTTATGAATTGTTGTCGTCGGTTAGGTCAAAACTAATAATCCTGAAAAAGTCATGTGTGTTCGATGTTATATTCACCTATGGTAGTAGTTATGCTACTTTCTCGACCTTTAAAGAATGTTGGGCTGCAATTGGTTTTGCTGGTGATTGCTTAGGTAATTACTACGATTGGGATGATACATTAGAGCAAAAGTTTGACACGTTATCTAATATTGAATCTAATCGTGTAGCAATAATAATATCTGCAAACATTGAAGGTGTTGAAAAATACTGTTCTGACTCAACTGAGTTCGCTTCAATTCTGTTAGTGACTCATCAAAGTAAACTAACGGAAAACGAAAATAATAGGATGGTTTTGCGAACGATGGCATGCAGCAAAGGTTTAACTAAAAAAGAATTTATACATATGATGAATTACCAGCCAAATGTGCTCGGTTCGTCAATAGTACTTTTTAGTAATATGAGTGCAGATGATGCTTTAGATGTTTCAAATGTATTAAAAACCTCATCTTTATCTATGAATATTGAATGGGAATATGAGGCGCAACATTTAAATTTAATGCTGGGTAACTTAGGAGACCCTCATTTTTGGTTAGTGCTTGCGCTAGCCCTTTTCATATCTGAAAAAAACAATGAGTCGGTTTTGATGGTCGCCAGTGTTGGCGAAGATTATGTTTTTAATGTCATTAACACGTCTGATGATAGAGGAGAACATTAAATTGAGCACCTCAGCAAAATGGCGCGTTATTGGCCTTATCTCCTGTCTCGTTATCTTTGGTGTGCTGACTTTTATAGGATGCTACTATTATGGGGATATTTTGGGTTGGGCATCGCCTAAAGAAAAAGTGAGCCTTTGGTTCTTAGGCATGTTTTTATTCTCCGCGTTCCTTCTGTTGATGAATTTCGGTGTGTGGTTCTATCGAAGAGAGCCACGCTTTCACTTTCATACTGGTAGATGGGAAGAGTCCAGCGCAGCTAATTCTAGCAGTAAATATAAAAAGTCCAGCAAAAAGAATCCAGTAACAGCTCACCTCCGCCGCCGCTACGGCCTTTTCTGGCGCCGCAAAGTTCGCCTCCTCTTAATCACTGGCGACGAAACCGCTATCGATCAACTGCTCCCCGGCCTGCAAAGCCAGCAGTGGCTTGAAGGCAACCGTACCGTTCTGTTTTACGGCGGCAGCCTGACTGCTGAGCCCGATAAGGAAAAATACGCCGCGCTGCGTAAACTGCGCCGTGGTCGCCCACTGGACGGGATTGTCCGGGTCATTGCTGAAGGGCAAACGCTCACGCCGCAAATCAGCGACAGCGACCTGCGCGGGCTGGAGAAAATCAGTGAACTGCTGCGCTATTCCGCCCCGGTCTGGCTGTGGAAACTGTGCGACAGCGACTGGTCGCAGACGAAGTGCCCTGAGCAGGCTGTCGGGGCAGGCTTCCCGCTGCGTGCCAGAGAAGAGGATATTACCCGTCAGCTTGAGCTGATGCTGCCGGAATTGCGGGCGCAGGGTGTCAGTCAGGTCATGGAGAATAACCGTCACGACTTTCTGTTACGCCTGGGTCAGCACCTGAAAGAGGGCGGTATCAGCCGCTGGGTTCAGCAGTTGACGCCATGGTTGTCAGCCTCCCGGCAACGTATTCCGCTGCGTGGCCTGATGTTCAGCCTGACGGGAAGTCAGTCGCCTGAAAACGCCGTTGCTTACGCGGATGCTGAGAATAATATCCCAGATTCGCGGCGTCATGCCCTGACCCTGCCGGTGACCTGGGATGGCGTCGTTGACGACTGTACCCGCGTGCGTGGCCGCCGTGTCGGGCTGCCCCGGGAGCAGACGCTCGCCTGGACGCTGATGACCATTATCGGTGTCTGGATGGCGGGGCTGATACTCTCTTTTGCCATGAACTATGGGCAGATTTCATCTGTAGCGGGAAAAGCCCGCAACCTGGTGGAACATCCGTCCGTTTCTGATACTCAGCTGACGGCATTGCATGAACTGCGTAACGACGCGGGTCGGCTGCAACACCACATCCGGAATGGCACGCCCTGGTATCAGCGCTTTGGTCTTGATCATAATCAGCTACTACTTAGCGCCATGCTCCCGTGGTATGGCGTCGCGAACAATCGCCTGATTCGCGACCCGGCAAATGATGCGCTCACGCAGAAACTTAGCGTACTGGCAAATTCCGTCCCCAACAGCGACCAGCGTGCGCAGCTGGCGAAACCGGGCTATGACCAGCTTAAAGCCTGGCTGATGATGACCCGTCCTGATAAAGCCGACGGCGAGTTTTACGCGCAGACTATGAAAACCGTGCAGCCGACGCACAGGGGCATTTCAACGGGCCTGTGGCAGAGCCTGTCGCCAGACCTGTGGGCGTTCTACATCTCCGAACTGCCCAATCAGCCACAGTGGAAAATCACGCCGGATGCCTCTCTGGTCAGCCAGAGCCGTCAGGTACTGTTGCAGCAGATTGGCCGACGTAATGCGGAAGGGACGCTGTATGAAAATATGCTCAAATCGGTACGGCGTAACTTTGCGGATGTCTCTCTGGAAGACATGACCAGTGGTACTGATGCCCGACGTCTGTTTACCACCGATGAGGTGGTCCCGGGGATGTTCACCCGTCAGGCCTGGGAAGGCGGTATTGAGCAGGCCATTGAGAAAGCGGCCAACACTCGCCGGGATGAAATAGACTGGGTGCTGAGTGACAACCACAAGGCCGTGTCTGCGGATCTGTCACCGGACGCGCTGAAAGCGCGTCTGACCCGGCGCTACTTCATTGATTTTGCCGGCAGCTGGCTTAACTTCCTCAACAGCCTGCGACTTAACCCGGCGCACAACATCGCCGATGTGACCGACCAGCTGACGCTGATGAGCGATGTGCGTCAGTCGCCGCTGATTGCCCTGATGAACACCATTGCCTGGCAGGGGCAGGCCGGGCAACAGACGGAAGGCCTTTCTGACTCCATCATTAAGTCGGCTAAAGATCTGGTAGGCGGGAAAGACAAACCTGCTATTGACCAGTCGGCCACAGGCCCGCAGGGACCGCTGGATGACACCTTCGGACCTTTACTGACACTGGTGGGAAAAAATAACGCCAGCAATGTGATGTCTGCTGACAACACGCTGAGCCTGCAGACGTACCTCACCCGTATCACCCGCGTGCGTCTGCGTCTGCAGCAGGTAGCGAGTGCCTCCGACCCGCAGGAGATGATGCAGACGCTGGCGCAGACGGTTTTCCAGGGCAAAAGCGTGGATCTGACCGACACGCAACAGTACGGCAGCCTGGTGGCGGCAAGCCTCGGGGAAGAGTGGAGTGGTTTCGGCAACACGATGTTTGTACAGCCGCTGACTCAGGCCTGGGAGACGGTGTTGCAACCGTCAGCCGCCAGTCTGAATGACCGCTGGAGCCGCTCGGTGGTGGCAAACTGGCACACGGCCTTTGAGGGGCGCTTCCCGTTTGCGGCGAGCAGGAGTGACGCCTCCCTGCCGATGCTGGCCGAGTTTATCCGTAAAGACAGCGGTCGCATCGACCGGTTCCTCGCCACCGAGCTTAATGGCGTCCTGCACAAAGAGGGGAGTCAGTGGGTGCCGGACAAGGCACACAGTCAGGGGCTGATATTTAACCCGGCGTTCCTGCGGGCGGTAAACCAGCTGAGTCAGCTGTCGGACATTCTGTTTACTGACGGCAGCCAGGGGATAAGTTTTGAGCTACAGGCCCGCCCGGCACCGCAGGTGGTGGAAACCCAGTTAACGATTGACGGGCAGAAGCTGCATTACTTTAACCAGATGGCCGACTGGCAGTCGTTCCGCTGGCCGGGCGAAACCTGGAAACCGGGAACGATGCTGACCTGGACGTCGTCCAGCGCGGGTGCGCGGCTGTTCGGGGATTACAGCGGCACCTGGGGTTTCATTCGCTGGCTGGAGCAGGGTAAGCGTGCGCAGCTTGATCGCAGCCAGTGGATGCTGAGCTTTACTGCGCCGGACGGAAAAACGCTGCAGTGGGTGCTGCGCTCACAACTCGGGAAAGGTCCGCTGGCGCTGCTGAATTTGCGTGGTTTCACGCTGCCGGAGCAGATATTCAGTGTCGACAGCGCGGCCACCGCTCAGGCGCTGATGACCAACACCGGAAACAGTGACATGGATGGAATGGAATAATGGCGACATTACAAAGCGTACTTCACGCCTGCGGCGCTGATGAGAAGACTTTGCTGACAAGTGCGCGGTCACACAGCGCTCAGTGGGCACGCTGGCTGGAGCCGATTAGCGACAATGAGCCAACCGGCGAAGATCCGGGCTATGACGACGATTTTCAGCGCATTCGCGAAGAGGTCAACAAACTTTCCGGTATTGATACCGGACTGATTTGCGAGCTGACGGAAAAGTTGCTGACCGGCACCTGCAAAGATCTGCGCGTTATCACCTTCTATGTCTGGGCGCGCCTGCATCAGGACGGTGAATCCGGTTTTGCACAGGGGATTGAACTTCTGGCGGCAATGCTTGAGCGGTTCGGTTCCCGGCTGCATCCGCGTCGTGAAAGGAGCCGTAAAACGGCCCTGGAGTGGCTTGGCAGCAGTCGCGTGACTGACAGCCTGTCTTTGTACCCGGAAGTGGATATGTCTGTTATGCAGCGCATTACAGGCGGGCTGCTTCTGGCAGAGCAGTCTTTTCAACAGTTTGATGATGATGCCCGCCCGGAGCTAGGGGGGTTGTACCAGGCTCTGGATAATCGCCTGGTACAGAACGGCGGTGCCAACAGTCTGGTGCCACAGACCAGCCGGGAAGAGGGCGCAATAACGGTGTCAGACTCTTCAGCGCCAGTGATGAGTGCTGTCACGTCAGGACGTGATTTACTCGATCAGGCTAAGGTGCTGGCGAAATACCTGCGCTCCCTGCCGGGAGGCTGGCTGGCCGGACATCATCTGCTGAAAAGCGTTCGCTGGGATACGCTAACGGAACTTCCGCCGCTGGATGCCTCCGGGCGTACTCGTCTGGTCCCGCCTAAACCCGATAACAAGGCGCACCTCAAACGCCTCTATCTGCAGAAAAGCTGGTCTGAATTGCTGGAACATACGGACACGTTGCTGGCTCAGGGCGTCAATCATCTGTGGCTGGATGTGCAGTGGTATGCCTGGCAGGCGCTGGTGAAACTGGATAATGACAGCGTGCGTGCCGATATTCTCTGCCGTGACCTTCAAGGTTTGCTGGCGCGTCTGCCGGGTCTGGAAGCGCTCGCTTTCAGTGACGGCACACCTTTCGCTGATGAAGTCACCATGAACTGGATAAACGAAAGCGTGCTTGATGACATGTCAGGATGGAAAGATAAGCCGGTATCAGCCGTACCTGCTGGCAGTGATGATGTACTGACGCTGGAGTCTGAAGTGCTGGCGAAAGCGGACGGCGAAGGCATTGAAGCTGCGCTTAACTGGCTTTATGTCCAGCCGGGATACACCTCTCCCCGGGATCGGTGGCTGATGCGTCTGCTGATGGCTCGGGTAAGCGAACAGTACGGTAAAAACGAAATGGCGCTGCATTTGCTGCGCGAACTTGATAGCGATGCCAAACAACTGACCCTCGAACAGTGGACGCCGGAACTGATGTTTGAAGTCAAAGCCCGCAGACTCAAGCTGCTGCGCGCTAAAGCCGGTCGCAGTGACGTAGATAAAACGCGCCTGCAGGTCGAAATGGAGTCGCTGCTTTCCGGACTGGTTGCTTTAGATCCCGCCCGTGCAGTCGTTCTCTGCGCCTGATGATTCAATAAAAGATTATACAAACTATGGAAGATTTAACCCTGCGTTATTACGACGCTGAAATGCGCTACCTGCTGGAAGCCGGCGAAGAATTTGCCCGTGCACATCCTGATCAGGCGGCAATGCTCAATCTTGATAAAGCGGGTGCGCGTGACCCGTACGTGGAACGCCTGTTTGAAGGCTTTGCCTTCCTGATGGGGCGGCTGCGAGAGAAGCTTGATGACGACCTGCCTGAACTGACTGAAGGGCTGGTCAGCCTGCTGTGGCCGCACTACCTGCGCACCATTCCGTCGATGTCCGTGGTGGAGTTCAGCCCCGACTGGCGTGAAATGAAAGAGCAGATGCGTATCGTCAAAGGATTCGAAGTCCTCTCCCGGCCAATTGGGGAAAAAGGCACACGTTGCCGGTATACCACCACCAAAGAGATCAACCTTCAGCCGCTGTCGCTGGAACATGCCCGTCTGTCGACCGATCCTGATGGTCGTTCTGTTGTCACTTTGCGCTTTAACTGCAGCGAACTCGCGGACTGGAGCCGTGTCGATCTCAGCCATATTCCTTTCTATCTCAATGCCGATGCGCCACTGGCCTGCGCCATGCACGAAGCGTTCACCATGAATGTGGCCCGGATATGGCTACGCATGCCTGGCGATGTGGACAGAAGGCCGCTGGCCGGGCATTTCACCGCACTCGGGTTTGGTGATGACGATACCCTCTGGCCAAAGGGCTGCAGCAGTTTCAGCGGCTATCAGTTGCTGCTGGAGTATTTTACCTTCCGCGAGAAATTCATGTTCACCGGCCTGCGTGGGCTGGAGACCGTGGCCTTTCCGACTGAGATCCCATGGTTTGAAATCGACGTGGTACTGGCGCAGCGCTGGGAGCATGACTTCAGCTTTAGCGAAAAGCATCTGCGTCTGAACTGTGTGCCGGTAATTAATCTGTTCCCGCTGGAATCCGACCCGCTGACGCTCAATTCACTGCAGACAGAGTACATGCTGCGCCCGATGCGTGTGCAGGATGGCCATACCGAGATTTACGCCGTGGATTCGGTGATGTCATCAAGCCAGCATACTTACGTGCCGTTCTCGAGCTTTCGCCACAAAGGCGGAATGATGCGCCATGAAGCCCCGGAATATTACTACCACACCCGCGTACGCCGTGGTCCGTCCGGGCTGCATAACACCTGGCTTATCCTCGGCGGTGAAGCGTTTGATAATCACACCGTCCCGGAAGATGAAAGCCTGTCGCTGACGCTCACCGGGACCAACGGCCAGCTACCACGGCGTGCACTGCAGAGCACCGTGCTCGACACCGTGATGAAAACCACCTCGGCCAGTATTGCGGTACGCAATCTTTGCGCGCCAACGCTGCCCTGTTATCCACCCGCGCAGGACCGTTTTCACTGGCGCGTATTGAGCCACCTCGGCAGCGGATTCCTGTCGATGATGGATAACGCCGATGTGCTGCGCGGTACGCTGGCGCTGTATGAGTGGACCGATAGTGAGATGAACCGCCGCCGTCTGGAAGCCATTATCGACGTGAAGCACAGCGAAACCGAGCGCTTTGAGCAGGGCTACCTGGTACGCGGCGTGCAGATTGAGGTGACGCTGGACAGTCATGGTTTTGCCGGACGCGGCGATATCTGTCTGTTCGGCGAGATGCTGAGCCGCTTCTTTGCGCTCTACACCGACATCTACCTGTTTAACCGCCTGATTATCATTCTGCAACCGACCGGAGAGCGCCTGGAATGGGAAGAGAAACACAACCGCCGCATTCCCGGCTGACCCCGCGGCTGGAGGCTGACCTTCACCGCATTAACTTTTACCGCTTGTGTCAGTTGCTGGAAAAACTGAATCCCGACAGGCCATTGATGGGTTCAACCAGCCATCCTGGTGACGACCCGGTGCGCTTTGCGCCGCATCCGGGTATGGGCTTTCCGGTCAGTGAGCTGAAGGCGGTTGAGTACGATGAAGACGATGACAACAAACCGCCGGTTATTCGTACCACGTTTATGGGGATGTATGGTGTTGATTCCCCGTTGCCGACGGCCTATCTCGATGACATCACCCAGCGCCGGGAAGGGCATGAGGCGCTGCAGGGTTTCCTGGATATCTTCAGCCACCGCATCCTGACCCAGTTTTACCGCATCTGGCGAAAATACTCCTATCCGGCAGCCTTCGAACCCGGTGGTTCCGACAGTATTTCACAATCGCTGCTGGGTCTGGTGGGGCTGGGTATTCCCGGTACGGCAAACCAGATTGCCACTCCGGTGTCGCGCTTTCTGGCATTACTCGGCGTGCTGCGTCAGCCGGGTAAAACCCAGGAGGGGATTCAGTCGCTGATTAGCCTGCTGGCACCGGATACCACTGTGCAGGTCAGCCCCTACTGCCTTCGGCCAGTGGAAGTGAATCAGCCGCTGGGATTTTACGGTAATGATGATTTTCTGCTGGACGGCAATACGCCACTGGGTGACGAAGCAATGGATGCCAACAGCCAGTTGCTGATTGCCCTGTCCACGGATAATGAGCAGGAAGCGCTGGGCTGGAAGCCGGATGGCCTGCTGTATCAGGATTTTCTGGTCATGCTGCGGGTGTATCTGGGCTGGCGATTCAAAGCAAAAATCACACTAACAACGCAGACCCGCTTGTTGGCCGTGCCACCACTTGGTGACGGTCCTTTTTGGCTGGGCATGAATGGTGTATTGGGTGTGGGCGACGATGAATTTCTGGACGATATCCCGCAAACCTTTACGACGGAACTGGGTTATTACACCGGGCTGGAGCCTGCGAAACCACAACAAGGAAACCGATGTGTTACGTACAAATTTAACTAAGACCACGTGCTGGCTACTGCCGCTGCTGGCATTCAGTCTGGCAGGCTGTGGAGTGACGCAGAGCGTCACTGATGGCACTAAATCGGCCTTCAACGCCGTTTTTTACAAGAAGATTAAGGTACTACACCTGGATTTCACCGCTCGTGAAGCCCTGAACACCGATGCACGTGAGAGCAACTCGCTCTCGGAGTCGGTTGTGGTGCGAATTTATCAGCTCAAAGATAATAAAACCTTCGACAAGAGCGTGTACCAGCAACTACTGAAAGACAGTGAAACGGCTCTCGGGGCCGATCTTTTGGCCACCCGCGATGTGGTGGTTAAACCGGGCGCAGATGTGCTGCTTGATATGCCGATGGAAGAGGGGGCGAAATACGTTGCCGTGGTGGGATTGTTCCGCCATCCCGATGTGGTGAAAAACACATGGAAGCTGATCATAGACCGTGAAGAACTCGATCCGGACAAGGCCCGGGTGATTGAGGCCGGGAATAACCATCTGACGCTGTTACCGATAAAGGATAAATAATGCCTCAGACCCACAACTCCCCCTCGCTGTATGAGATGCTCGCGGGTAATTTCTCCGGTGGCCTCGACCTTCACCAGGTCAGTGAAGAAAATCAGGTCATCCTGTCCGTACTGGACAACATGCAGCGCGTTCTTAACTGCCGCGCAGGAACGCTGGCGCATCTGCCAGACTACGGCCTTCCGGATATGACCAAAATCCTGCAAGGGATGCCCGGTACGGCGCATGAGCTGATGGGGACTCTGTCGGCAGTATTACTCAAATATGAACCACGCCTGAAAACAATAGCGGTTGTGCTGCTGGAACAGGACATCCCTGGTGAACTGCGTTATGCCATTGACGTTGAACTCAAAGGTATTGGCCTGGTACGCTATGGCACGGAGTTTAAACCCGAAGGGCGGGTACTGTTGAGACACCTCAAACAACAGCAGTATGTGGAGTAAACGTTGCTTTAACATCGTTTCCCGGGTTCTCCCCCCTCAACAGTTAATAACAGCAAAACGGCATGCCGGGCTGTTTCCCGTAAGCAAAATAACGCGATTTATTGTGTTGTCCTGTCAAATGGATATCTGGTCATGAATGACATTCACTCTCGTAAAATTAAAACCGGCGGCGATCCGCGTATGCTGGCGGATTATGCGGCTCTGCGTGATGAGCTTGCTAAACTCTCACACCCGGCGCGGCCAGATGTTGACTGGGGTCGCGTTGAGCAACTGAGCCTGGCATTGTTTCGTCAGAACGGCGTTGAACTGCAAACGGTGTGCTGGTACACGCTGGCGCGCACACGAATCAGCGGGCTGGTGGGGCTTAACGATGGACTCGCTATTCTGGAGGCGTTATTAACGCATCAATGGAGCGTACTCTGGCCACAACCGGTTCACGCCAGAATGGAGATCCTCGCCGGATTCAGCCAGCGCCTGCAATCCGTATTGCGGACCCTGAGCCTGAATTATATTGACCTGCAACAGATTTATAAGGCGGAACAGCATCTGAACGCTGTGCGTGAGCTTTTGCAGCGCCTGGAGTTGAAAAACGCCAGCCAGATAGGGGAACTGTGCTCATTTATGCACAATGCGATACTACGTCTCGAAAACGTGGAGCCGGGAAATAGCGTGCCAGTCGCCGTGACTTTATCCACTTCCGCCGTTGACGCATCCGGCCTGGTCTCTGCTGTTCGGTCTGAACCCTTGATTTACATTGTCCGGGAAGAACCCGACGCGCCCCGCGTGATTGCGGAATCCCCTGAATCAGGGCGCTGTCGACCATGGAAGCCTTTTGCCGGAGGGATGCTGACCATGCTGGTTCTGGGCGCCTTAGGCGTAGGGAGCTGGCTGTGGCTGTCTCCGCCAACAATCAATTCACTCCCGGCTGTCGCTGACGAAACGTCCCTGAAGGCGCTGACGCAACTCTCTCCTCTGTGGCTGCAAAATTACGGTTTTGCGCTTGCGGCAACGGCTCAGCCTGCTGACGCTGAAAAACTGCAAGCACAGTGGCAGCGCTATATCGACGGTAATGCCTTACCCGTATCATCACTTTCAGGCTGGCATGAGGGCATGGATGGACTTCAGGCATTAACTCAGCGTCTGAACGCACTGGACGAGCGGAAGGGGAAATACCTGACCGGCTCTGAACTGAAGTCGATGGTCTTTGCCATCACGCAGAATTTTGGTCGTTCGATCCCTGTTGAAGAGCAACTGAACCAGTTAAATCAGATGCATCCCGGGGCACCATTGTCAGCTGCATTGATACAACAAACCGATATGCATCTGCATCAGCTAATGAATCGCTATATGCTGATAAAACAACATGCTCAATTTTAATTCGATCACGCTGAGCAAAATCAGCCAGTCTGAAAACTCACCAACATGATGAATAAAAGCGCCCGCAAGGGCGCTTCCTTTATTCGAAGGATTAAACGTATAACTGCGTTACGGATGAGTGACAAAGCGAGACAGGCGCTGTCGCAGCAGGCGATTTTCCTGACGCAGCTGTGCATTCTCTTCTAACAACGTCAACGCAACGGCTATCCCCGGCCAGTCAAGTTCCAGCTCCTGACGCAGGCGCAACGCGCGTTGCACGACGGTCAGCGCATGATCATCAAAGGTTTTATCCTCACGGGGTTCGACAACCCCCAGCCCGACAATCTCAGTTAGCTCCTCGGCAGAAACGCCGGTATGCAGGCAAAACTCGGTAATGGTAAAGGTGACGGTAACGTTAGCCATTATGCTTTCCCCCACTCTTTGCGCGGATCAAAGGATTTCTGTGCGTCCGCCAGCTGTTGCCACAAGGCGGCGCTGTTGTCGTCAGGCTTGGGCGGCATCACAATTTTGATCACCGCGTACAGGTCGCCGGTCTGTTTTTTACTCACCAGTCCTTTGCCCTTGATGCGTAATCGTTGCCCGGCCTGACTACCCGGTGGGATCGTCAGCAGGATGCTCTCTTTGAGTGTGGGTACAGTCACTTTCGCACCCAATGCGGCTTCCCATGGGGCAAGCGGAACGACAACTTCCAGATCCTGATTAACAATGTCAAACAGCGGATGCGGCGCGATATGAATCACCAGCCACAAATCGCCGTTCGGGCCGCCGTTCTCACCGGGCGTGCCCTGGCCTTTCAGGCGAATGCGCTGCCCATTGCCGACACCGGCCGGGATCTTAACGTTGAGGGTTTTGGGGATTTCCCGCTCGATCATGCCAAACGCATTGTATACCGGCAGGTTGTAACTGATGGTGCGGCTATGCTCAGCCAGCGTTTCTTCGAGGAACACGGCCACTTCGATTTCGATATCGTGACCCCGACTGGCACGACGTTGCCGTGACTGATGTGCATGCTGGCCAAAAATTGAAGAGAAGATATCGTCGAAATCTTCAGCGCTGTAGCTTTGACCTTCTCCTTGCTGGAACTGACGATTAAACTGCGGATCGTTGCGATGCTGCCACAGCTGGTCGTATTCGGCGCGTCGCTGTTCATCGCTCAGCACTTCCCAGGCTTCGGCAACTTCTTTAAAACGGGCTTCAGCGTCGGGTTCTTTGCTGACATCGGGATGGTATTTTCGCGCGAGACGACGGTAGGCGGTCTTGATTGTCTTGAGATCGTCTGTCGGCTTCACGCCCATAATGGCGTAATAATCCTTTAATTCCATAGCGTTCTCTCGTGTAAATCAACACATGAAGAAGGCAATCCCTCTCAAAAGGTATCACCGTTAAGTTTAGGGTAATCCTGATAGGCACGAATGCCAACCATGAAAAAGAGGGGCGCTGGTCATAAAAGGTTCACTGGCTAATGCGGTGAGCCTGCTTGTTTATTTACCTATCACACTCACCTTTTCCAGTTTCACCAGACTTTTCGTTGTTGAGCGAAGCATCTCATTTTATCTGGCAATAGAGTGGCTGAAATTAACAAGGGAGAGATACTGAATGATCGCCGTTATTTTTGAAGCAGATGTGCATCCTCAGGCTGGAGAGCGATATCTTCAGCTGGCCTCAGAGCTGAAGCCATTGTTGGCCGAGATCCCCGGGTTTATTGCTATCGAACGATTTCAGAGCATTAATACGCCCGGGAAAATGCTGTCACTTTCATGGTGGGAGGATGAAGATGCCGTGCTCAGGTGGAAATGCAACGTCAGGCATCAGGCCGCACAACAGGAGGGTAAGCAGTTGATTTTTTCATACTACAGAATACGTGTTGCCACTGTTTTGAAGGATTACGCCTCTGAATAAGGTTCTGTCAGTGTGTATGACAGTTAACCGTCAATAATGTCCGCCTGTAGAAACAGGAGCCAGAACAGGCTCTGGCTCCTGCTGATGGCGCGTCAGGAATATTAACGGCTTATCACGGTTTGGAAAAAAGAAAACGAACGGTGTCAACGTAGTTCTGGACAAAAGCATTAACGTTATCTGATTTTAATCCTTTCGGGTTAACCATATATTTACCCTTGATAAAGATAGCCGGTACACCTTTCAGGTCCATCGCTTTAGCCAACTCCTGTTGCTTTGCCGTTAATGATTTTACGGCAAAGCTGTTCCACGCAGCATCATAGTCGCTTGCACTGACGCCCGCGCGGATAAATACATTGCGAATATCATCTGCTGTTTTAACCGTTTGTTTTTTCTGCACGGCATCAAACAGTAAAGGTTTTACTTTATTTTCCACGTTTAACAGCATAGCGACAGACCAGGCGTGCGTCATCTCCGGCCCCAACGGACCTAAGAAATCGACGTGATATTCAGTGAGGTTGACATCATTTGGTAATACTTTTTTCACATTATCAGTGACTTCCAGAACTTCATCGTATTGGTAGCATGAAGGGCAATAAAATGAAAAAAACTTAAGCGCAGCGGGCGCTGACGCAACTGGTTTTTCAAGTGAAATATATTCCTTGCCATCGGTAAATGTTGCTGCCTGAACGCTCACAGTAAAAAATAAGCCAAGAAGAGGGAGTAAGATTTTTTTCATTTCCATATACTCTAAATAACATTTAACAAACAACTTTCTTTGATGATGAACATAACGTTCATTGCGGTAAGTTATAATACAATATTCATCCGAAAATGTGCTGACTCTTACTTTCATTTACGTAGGAATATCCACTGACGGACGTCTCATTCATTTTTATCGTCAGTGGTTAAATATCTGTTGGGACGTTTTTGGAATGGCAGATAGTAAACCAGGTGATATTTCCAGCTTTGTTTTATTAGCGCTATTATTTTGTAATGGTGAAATTGATTAACAATATTAATCATCATTTCTGGGCAGAGTGCTGTGGGAGGAATAAGATTTGACCGACCTCTGCCGACATAACTTTACAGGGCAAAGGTTGCCAAAACCTCGCCAGTGACTAAGATAACTCGCGTCAATCAGTGAGGGTATAATGGCAAAACGTCAACGGATGGGATGGTGGTTCCTCTGCCTGGCATGTGTTGTGGTGATGGTATGCACCGCGCAGCGCATGGCGGGTCTGCACGCGTTGCAGATGAGCACCGCGACCACTGCTGTTGTCGTGAGCGCCCAGGTCGATACCGATGAAGCTTCGCCCGTTACCCCTTGTGAACTGAGCGCGAAGTCATTGCTGGCTTCGCCGCCGGTGCTGTTTGAAGGTGCCATTCTGGTGCTCTGCCTGCTCTTGTCGCTACTGGCGCCGGTGCGGGCTTTTCGTCTGCCGTTTTTCCCACCGCGAGCTATCTCGCCACCCACACTCAGGGTTCATCTCCGATTTTGTGTCTTCCGTGAATGACAGAGCAGCCGTTGCTGACTGTTAGATAATTATTCACGGAGAAAAAATATGAAGACTGTTTCCAGGCAGGCGCTGCTCTGCCTGTTATTGCTATGGCTGCCCGTATCCTGGGCGGCTGATATCGGCTGGCTGCGTTCACCCGATAACGACCACGCCAGCGTGCGGTTACGTGCCGATACAACTGCAGACGGTGAAACCCGACTGCTGCTGGATGTCAAACTGGAGGATGGCTGGAAAACCTACTGGCGATCGCCGGGTGAGGGCGGTGTAGCACCGTCCATTGTCTGGAAAGATAAAATGCCTGCTGTTGATTGGTACTGGCCGACACCCGCGCGTTTTGAGGTCGCCAGTATCACCACCCAGGGATATCACGATAATGTCACCTTCCCGATGGTAGTGCGCGGGACGCCACCGGCTACGCTGAGCGGCGTATTGACGCTTTCGACGTGTAGTAACGTCTGCCTGTTAACGGATTTTCCCTTTTCCGTGACCCCATCCGCCCAGGACCCGTCTTTTGCTCATGACTATGCGCAAGCGATGGGGCAGATACCGCTGGCCAGCGGCCTGACCGATTCGCTGAGTGCCGGGGCGCGAGCCGGAGAGCTGGTGGTTAAGGCGAGTCGGACGGGGGGCTGGTCTGAGCCAGGCCTGTACCTGGACACCGTTGATGATGCGGATTTTGGTATGCCGAAAATCCGCGTAGAGGGCGAAACGCTATGGGCAACGGTTCCGGTTCATGACAGCTGGGGGGAAGGGGCGCCGAATCTTCGTGGTAAGCAACTTACACTGGTTCTGGCTGATAACGGTGTTGCACAGGAAAGTCGTCTTGCCATTGGCGATGCTCCAGTGGTGCAGAATGCAGAGATCCCGCTGTGGCAGGTGGTGCTGATGGCGTTGTCAGGCGGGTTGATCCTTAACTTAATGCCCTGCGTGCTTCCGGTGCTGGGCATGAAGCTGGGCTCGATTTTGCTGGTTGAGGAGAAAAGCCGTCTTCAGGTTCGCCGCCAATTTCTGGCATCGGTGGCTGGCATCCTGGTTTCTTTTATGGCCCTCGCGCTGTTGATGACGGTGCTGCGCCTGACCAATCAGGCGCTTGGTTGGGGGATCCAGTTCCAGAGTCCGTGGTTTATCGGCGTAATGGTGCTGGTGATGCTGGTCTTCAGCGCCAGCCTGTTTGGGCTGTTTGAATTCCGTTTGCCTTCAACGATGACCACCACATTGGCGACCCACGGTGGCAATGGCCTGGCCGGGCATTTCTGGCAAGGCGCGTTTGCGACGTTGCTTGCCACACCGTGCAGTGCGCCGTTCCTGGGGACGGCAGTGGCGGTGGCGTTGACCGCCTCGTTGCCGACGCTATGGGGGCTGTTTCTGGCGCTTGGGCTGGGGATGAGTTTGCCATGGTTGCTGGTGGCACTGCGTCCGGGTCTGGCGCTGTGTCTGCCGCGTCCGGGGCGTTGGATGAATATCTTGCGGCGTCTTCTCGGCGTGATGATGCTTGGCTCGGCTATCTGGCTGGCAACATTGCTGCTCCCGCATCTGGGGGTCACAAGCCAAAGTACAGCCAAAGAGAGTGTGAACTGGCAACCGCTTAGCGAGCAGGCCATCGAAGATGCACTGGCACAGCATAAGCGCGTATTTGTAGATGTAACGGCTGATTGGTGTATTACCTGTAAAGTTAATAAATACAATGTCCTACAAAAAGAAGATGTCCAGGCGGCACTGCAGCAACCCGATGTGGTGGCCCTGCGGGGGGACTGGACACTGCCCTCTGAAGCGATCGCCGAATTCCTGAAAAAACGCGGCCAGGTTGCTGTGCCGTTTAACCAAATTTATGGCCCCGGTCTGCCGGAAGGTCAGGCGTTGCAGACGCTGTTAACCCGTGATGTGGTGTTAAACACGCTGGTAGATGCCAAAGGAGTCACGCCATGAAAATGATGATTGTTCTGCTGTTATCCCTGTTTTCTGCCGTCAGCGTGGCGCAAGAACCTGCGCCATTTACACCGGAGCAGGAAAAGCAAATTGAAGCGTTAATTCAGGAAGCCTTGTTTAACGATCCTGACAGCCCACGCATTGGGGCGAAGCAGGCAAAACTGACGCTGATTAATTTTACCGATTACAACTGCCCGTACTGCAAGCAACTGGATCCGATGCTGGAAAAAATTGTGCAGAAATATCCGGATGTGGCGGTGGTGATTAAGCCGCTGCCGTTTAAAGGCGAAAGCTCGGTGCTGTCGGCGCGAACTGCGCTGACGACCTGGCGTGAACACCCGCAGCAGTTCCAGGCGCTGCATGAGAAACTGATGCAGAAAAGAGGCTACCATACTGCCGCCAGCATCAAACAGGCGCAGGAAAAATCGGCGGCGACCCCGGTCACGCTGGATGATAAAAGTATGGAAACGCTGAGCACTAACCTGCAACTGGCGCGGCTGGTGGGGGTGCGGGGTACGCCTGCCACGATCATCGGCGATGAACTTATTCCCGGCGCCGTACCGTGGGAAACGCTGGACGCGGTCGTCAAAGAAAAACTGGCGGCCGCAAATGGTCAGTAAACTGCGGCGCTGGATGCGCGAAGGACTCATCTTGCTGGCGCTGCTTGTGGGCGGCATGCTGCTGATGGACGCATGGCGAGCGCCCCAGTTCCCCGCATCTTTTGACAGTACGCCTTTGCAGACGCTGGATGGCGAAACCGTCACCCTGGCGTCGCTGAGTCAAAACAAGCCCGTATTGCTCTATTTCTGGGCCAGTTGGTGCGGTGTTTGTCGCTTCACGACGCCGGAAGTCGCCAGATTACAGCGGGAAGGGGAAAACGTGATGACCATTGCGCTGCGCTCCGGTGATGAGGCGGAGGTGGCGCGCTGGCTGGCGCGTAAAGGCGTAGACTTTCCTGTCATCAACGATGCCCGCGGGGCCATCTCCCGCAGTTGGGACATTAGCGTCACGCCGACGCTAGTGGTGATGTCGCAAGGTCGTGTGGTATCGACAACCAGCGGCTGGACCAGTTACTGGGGAATGAAGCTACGCCTCTGGTGGGCAAAAACTGTCTGATTCTGATGCCGGGGAAACCCGGCATTTTTTATACGATAAAATGGCAATCAAAACATGTTGTTCTGATATTTAATCCCAAAGCTATATCGTAATGACTATATAGTTTTTATCGCTTCTGTAGTTGCAAATCTACAAAGGTAATGGCATACCTGAAGGCGTTTTAAATATCTTATTTCTTACAAGGATTATAGAGGAATGCACAAGGGTAAAGTTATTGTTGCATCAATGATGGTGTTTTGTGTCCTTATTTTTATTGCCGCTATTGCCTGGTTTATGGTTTTCCAGGGGGAAGTCACCGAACCGACCAGTGAAGAGAAAAATGCCGCCATTCTGCATGCCGCGGGCTTGCTAAAATCAGATGCACAGGATGAAAAAACCATAAATAATTTATTTCAACGTTATATTTTAGCGCGAAAGGTCAATCTGGATTCCGGAGAGTGGGTAGCTGATGATGCCATGACGCAAGGATGTAAGAAGCTCGCTCCGGAGCATGATCCCGCCAGGATCCACCAGCGCTGCATAATTGCAGATGTCTATCTGGTGAAAAATAAAAACAATAAAATTCAACAAATTATAATTCCTGTTTTCGGTAAGGGGGCGAAGTCTATGATGCACGCCTTTCTTGCTCTTGACCTTGACGGGCGTACAGTTAAAAACCTGTATTACTACCAGCAGCGGGAAACTCCTTTTTTGGGAGCTAGAGTGGAAGATGAGAACTGGCGTAAACAATGGCCGGGTAAAAAAGTGGTTGATAATAACGGGAAGCCGGCACTGAAAATAATTCAGGAAAAACCAGAGCATATCGATGAATATACTGTAGATGGTATTTCTGGTGCGACTCTGACATCGACGGGTGTAGAGAAAAGTATTAACTACTGGACAGGCGAACAGGGTTATGGTCGTTTTCTACAGCGTATTACTCGTGATCCTGATATAATGATGCCCTGACATTTTTGGTTTTAAATAACGTTTTCCCTCATGCCCGCTGTCGGCTTCATTTGTGTCAGCGAGTATGGGGGAACGCTATTCTGCACGGTGTATAAATACTCCTGAATTAACGGCTTCATTAATAAATCCTGCCAGCCTCAACTTCGTATCCATCACATTTTCATGAAATAAATTTACATAACTTGTCACCCGTTGACATTTTTATGATCCAGGTCATGTACAACGCAGTCAAAAATAGATAATGATAATAATTATCATTTGTATTTTACGGGATGCGTACCGTGCGTAAGTTCTGCTCTTTCCTGCTGTTCACTTTGTGTGGCTTGCTTGTAAGCCTTCACGTATGGGCTGCAACAAACTATGCCCCGTTTATTGAGGATATTGAGCAACGTCTTGATAAAACGGCAGAACTTTACTCTCAACAGCAAGCTGATGAAGCGCGTCGCACGGTGCAAATGGCCTACTTTGAGGTATTCGAAAACCTTGAAGGCCCGATTCGTATCAACATTTCCGCCAGCAAGAGTTATGAGATGGAAAGCGCTTTCGGTGAGATCCGTCGCATGATTGGCGAAAAAAAATCTCTCTCTGACGTGCAGGCTAAAATCGACAGGCTGAAGGCATCGCTGCGTGAAGTTGAACCTGTGCTGGATGGCGGGCATCGCCTGGTTGCCGAAGAGCAGCACAATGCGTTTTCCAGAACCGATATCGCCGTACACTGGCAAGAGAGTTTCCGCACTATCGACGATTTGCTGGCCCAGGCAGTAAATAACTATCAGACCGGGAATCTCAGCGTTGCCAGCCAGCACGTTCAACAGGCGCACTATCAGGGTTTTAAAAACTCAGAGATGGAAATGTCGATCAGACAGAATCGATCGGCAAAAGACGCAGCAGCGATTAATCAGCAATTTTCTGCGCTGATTGCGCTTACCGCGCAGCCGGATCACCTCAATGATGTTTCTTATCAGGTCACAACGTTGTTACAGGATATTGAGGATCTTCTGCCCGGTCTGCCCACTACCCGTGACGAACAACAGGTTGCAGCGTCGCAAAATACGGGTAACGCTCCTGCGGCAGAGGATGACAACGCACGCGCAGACTGGACTGCGGTGTCGATGGGGATCAATCAAAGTATTCAGGAAGCGATTGCCCGCTATCAAGGGGGCGATGCGAAGAATGCCATTCTGGATGTGCAGGACAGTTACTTTGACCGCTTTGAAGCCAGCGGTATGGAAAACAAAATTGGCTCCCGTGACTCAGCGTT
Source organism: Citrobacter sp. U14242 (assembly GCF_046555775.1). Taxonomy (NCBI): domain Bacteria; kingdom Pseudomonadati; phylum Pseudomonadota; class Gammaproteobacteria; order Enterobacterales; family Enterobacteriaceae; genus Citrobacter; species Citrobacter sp. U14242. The sequence continues at coordinate 198,105 of NZ_JBKGLW010000010.1, read as the reverse complement.
TAAAACCACGCTGGAGGCTTACTTTACGCGTCTGGTTAGCCTGATGAAAGCGGGTCAGCCAGTGGAAAGGCTCAACGCAGAAGCCAGCGCACTGGAGCAGGATCTACAAAAAGCGGTGGCGATGTTGGGAGAAGGCGAAGAGACCCAGTGGAGCCTGCTGCTCTATAGCCTGATGATCATTGTTCGCGAAGGGCTGGAAGCACTGCTTATTGTGGCGGCTATCGTGGCCTATATGGTGAAAAACAATCACCAGGATAAGTTACCGCTTATTCGTCAGTCGGTGATTGTCGCGCTGATCGCCAGCGTCATTACCGCGGTGATATTCCAGCTTCTGTTCACTAATTCTGGCGCCAGTCGTGAATTGCTCGAAGGCATAACGATGCTGATTGCCGTCGTCATGCTGTTCTTCATGAGCTACTGGTTACTGTCTAAGGTCGAAGCACGCCACTGGAAAGCCTGGCTGGAAGGAAAGCTGTCCCACTCACTTTCCCGTGGTTCACTGGTTGGACTGTGGCTGACCAGCTTCCTGGCTGTTTATCGCGAAGGGGCGGAAACCGTGCTGTTTTACTACGCCCTGGTCGGGGATGCGAATGATGTTTCCGGCCATATGGCGATTGCAGCAGGTTTTGTTATCGGCTGTGTTGTTCTGCTGGCCGCCTGGCTGCTCATGCGCTACTCGGTAGTACGCCTGCCGTTGAAGCCGTTCTTTATGTTTACCGGCAGTTTTATGTACCTGATGGCCTTTGTGTTTGCGGGCAAAGGGGTTCTGGAACTGGTGGAAGGCAAACTGTTCCAGCCGACGTTGATTAACGGCTTCCCTGAAATCAGCTGGTTGGGAATTTATCCCTACATGGAAACGTTATTACCGCAGGCCGTATTGCTGCTTGCAGCGCTGGTGGCGCTGTGGGTGATGCGGCGGAAAAGCACAGTCCCTGGGGAAACGATAAAAAATAATCTATAGCTGTTATTTAAGACGAGAGGATATGTCTGATGACCATGAAGAAAACCCTGATTGCCAGTGCAGTGATGGCCAGTATTTTCACTGCTCCGGCTGCGTTTGCCTTTAAGGAGTATCCGGCAGGCGAGCCTGTCACCATGAATGAAATGGAACTGGCTGCTGTCTATCTGCAGCCGATCGATATGGAGCCGCGCGGCATGGGGTTACCGGCAGCAAAAGCCGATATTCACCTTGAGGCGGATATTCACGCAGTGGAAGGCAGTAAAAATGGTTTTGGCGCAGGCGAATGGATCCCTTATCTGACCATCAGTTACACCTTAATTAACAGTGATACAGGTGAAAAACAAGAAGGTACCTTCATGCCGATGGTCGCCAGCGATGGTCCTCACTACGGCGCGAACATCAAAATGATGGGTGTGGGTAACTACAAAGTGACCTATCACATCGAACCACCGTCAAAAGCAGGTATGCACCGTCACACAGACAGTGATACGGGCGTTGGTCGCTGGTGGAAGCCATTTGATGTGAGCTATGAATTTAAATACGTTGGCCTGAACTAAGCGCTTTTCCCATCAGGCTGCTTTATTTGCCATTTTGGACCGGGCAGTGCTCACATCCCTAAGTACGACATGTACCCACGGTTTGTTCTGCGCTGCTCATCTCCCAACTGACCGCAAGCCTGAACGTTTGATGGGCAGGCTCTACATTATCGATGTACCTGGATAGTTACATCATTCAATCCGCCGTACAGAGTCGATGTTATGAGTTATTTTTTTGTCACGACGCTACAGGTTTTTTTCTGCATTGCGCTGCTCTCCGGGGTTCTGTGGAGTCGCAGCGATCCTCCTTCTTTACGCCCACTCGTCTGGACCTTATTCACAGGCTTGATCGTTGGCGTGCTGGTGGGACTCACACTCCGTGGCACGCAGCCGGTGCAATTGCTGCTGGTCGGCACCGAAGTGATGATCACGCTGTTGTTTGTGTTGAGCTTCTGGTGGGTATCAAACCGCATTCGCTACCTGTGGCAGGGTATCCTGGTGTTTGGCGCGGCTCGACACTGGGCGCTGGATCCTAACCTTGGCGGATTAACCAGTACCCATGTGCTAAATACCGACCTGCTGCTGAATCTGACGGCAGTGCTATTGGCTTTTGCGATCCTCTGCCTGGTGGGAGTGCTTTGCGCCATGCTGTTACGGCGTATTCGCGGGCTCTACTGGCCGTTAACACTGATCCTGATGGTCATGATTTGGCTGCCATTAAGCGGCAATCTGCTGCTGTTGTTAATGAAGCTGCAGGTGCTACCGCTGGCAAAATCGCTATTGAGCTTCGTGGCCAAAGTGACAAACAACGCGGCGTTATATAACTGGTTGGGAGCTGCTCTATTGCTTGTTCTGGCGCTGTGCTGGGTACCGGCGCTGCTGCGTGCTATCCGCCTGACGCGTGAAACCGATGAGCCGATTGCTCATCGACTGGCACTGGCGCATCGTCGAAATGCGTTCCGTCTCTGGCTGGTGACGCTGGGATGTGCGGTGGTTGTGATCGCCGGACAACTGTGGTGGGAAAAAGTCGCATCTCAGCCGCCGCAGTTATCAGAAGCCGTTCCGGTACAACTTGCCAGCGATGGCATGGTACATCTGCCGATAGAACAACTCCGTGATGGCAAGTTGCACCGCTTTGTCTGGGTGGCAGACGACGGTAAAGCTGTACGTTTTTTCGTGATTAACCGCTATCCCGACAAATTGCGTTTGGGCGTGGTTTTTGACGCCTGTCTGCTTTGTGGCGATCAGGGCTACGTGATGGAAGGGAATCAGGTTATCTGCGTGGCCTGCGGGGTACACATTTTCATTCCTTCGATTGGTAAACCTGGCGGTTGTAACCCGGTGCCGATTGAAAACTGGCGTAATGATGAGAAAGAGCTGGTGATCCCGGGTAAAGAGCTGGCAGCGGGCGTGAATTACTTCTCGACGGTCATGACCATTAATGTGACCGATCCGGTTGATGGTTCCCGGTTGACGAATACCTCGGCTGACTACAAATACAGCTATGGTGGCAAAACCTGGTTCTTCTCGTCTGAAGCAAACTATGACCGCTTTCGTAACACTCCGGAACAGTACGTACCTGCCGAACTGAGGGAGGAGTAACAATGCTGTGGCGAATGTTACGACAATCCTGGGGGCGCAATCTCCGGCGCAAGGGACTGGCTATTGTGACGGTATTTCTCGCATCCAGCCTGATCTCTGCACTGCTGGCGGTGTCGATTGATATTGGCGATAAAATGTCCAGAGAGCTGAAGTCTTACGGTGCCAATATTTTGATTGAACCTGCCGGGCAGGCGGCGTTGCCTGCGCTTTTCAGTGAAAACAGTAACCCACTATCGGGGCAGGATTTCCTTGATGAAGCGGAACTGCCAAACATTAAGGATATCTTCTGGCGTAACAACATTGTCGGCTTTGCCCCTATGCTCGGTGGTGAAGTCGACGTTGATGGCAAAGAGGTACGTATTCTTGGCACCTTCTTCAGCCAGCCGGTGGATATTCCAGATGAAGAAGGGTTTGAGACGGGGCAGAAAACAGTGAGCCCGTTCTGGCAGGTTACTGGCGACTGGCCGCAGGAGCCCGCAGGCGATGCCCCTCAAACTCTGGTGGGACATGCCCTGGCACGACAAACGGGCTGGAAGCCGGGCGATCAACTGGTAATACGTAACGGTAAAACAACATTGACCGTGACAGTCAGCGGAATCCTCTCCAGCGGTGGGGATGAAGATAACCAACTGGTTATGCCGTTGAGCACGGTGCAAACGCTTCTCGGTTTACCAGGCAAAGTGCAGGCCATTCGCGTCTCGGCGTTGACGGTGCCGGAAAACGAGCTTTCGCGCCGGGCGCGTGAAAATCTCGACGCATTGAATGCTGAAGAGTACGACCTTTGGTACTGCACGGCCTATGTCTCGTCTATTGCGCATCAACTGGAGGAGGCTATTTCCGGGGCAGAAGTCCGTCCTGTGTGGCAGGTTGCCGCATCTGAAGGTGTCGTTATCGATAAAATTCAGTTGCTGATGGGGGTTGTAACCGTCGCAGCACTGGCAGCTTCGGCAATGGGGATTGCGTCACTGATGACCAGCACCATTATGGAACGCGCTAAAGAGATCGGCCTGATGAAGGCGCTTGGAGCACATCAGTGGCAAATCATGCTGTTGTTCTATCTTGAAGCGGCTTCCAGTGGACTGGCCGGAGGGGCGTTGGGATGCGTAGCCGGATGGGGAATGGCGAAAGCGATTGGCGTGATGCTATTTGATGCGCCATTGAATTTTGCCTGGATTGTCGTGCCCTGTGTATTGGTGATTGCGGTACTTATTGCCCTGATTGGCACCTGGTTCCCGGCTCGGCGCATTGCTCGTCTGTATCCTGTGGAGGTGCTGTATGGCCGCTAAACGCACAATGCTCTGGCTATTAGTATGGCGGGCGCTGCGTCTGCGCTTTCAGCGGGTTAGCGTGGTATTTGCCGCATTGATGGTGGGGGCGACCATCGTGACCGCGCTATCTGCTGTGTGGTTCGACATCAATACCAAAATGAGTGAAGAATTGCGTACCTTTGGCGCGAATTTCTACATCGGGCCAGGCCACGGCTCCAGCATGACACAGCAAGAGTTGCAGACCATTCTGGATCAGGCACCACAAGGTCTGGTTCACGGAGCCAGCCCATGGCTATACGGTATGGCGCGCACTGAACTGGAGAAGGTGGTCATTGTCGGCGTGTGGTTTGAATCCTTGCAAAGGCTGGTGCCGTACTGGCAGGTACAGGGGAGTTGGATTGGTGTCAGCTTTGACGATCGCAATGCGATGATTGGCGTCAAACTGGCGGAACGGCTTAGTGTCCAGCCGGGCGATAGCATCACCCTGGTGGATCACAATCAACGTAAAAACCTACAGATTAAAGGCATTGTTGAAGCTGGTGATGCGACGGATAACATGCTGATTGTGAGTCTTGACGTGGCGCAGGCGTGGCTGCATCAGCCCGGTAAAATTAGCCATGGGCTGATGAGTGTCAGCAACGATGTCGGTCAGGTGGAAAACTATGCTAACCGCTTGCAGGCTCAATACCCGGATCTGGAGATCCGTCCAATACGGAAAGTCTCTGCTTCAGAAGGACAGGTACTGGATAAGATAAAAGGGTTAATGGGGCTGGTATCGGTGGTGATCCTTGCATTGTCCTCTTTGTGTGTGAACACCACGCTGATGGCCATTGTTGGTGAACGCGCCCGTGAGTTTGCTCTGCAAAAAGCGTTGGGTGCCAGCAACGGTGATATTGTCCGGCAAATTCTCCTGGAAACCTGCATTATCGCGCTGGCTGCGGTGGTTTGCGGGTGGATCTTAGGGTATCTGTTGGCCCAATTGCTGGGGCTGACCGTATTCAATGCTGCAATTTCGCTACGCTGGCCAGTGCTGCCTGTCACCCTGACGTTATCTTTACTGGTCGCCATTCTGGCGGCGATTGTTCCGGTCCGGCGCGCGGTCAGTGTCGAACCCGCAAAAGTGTTGAAAGGAGAGTAACGCCATGTCCGTTATGCAGACCCCACCAATGGCGATTGAAACCCGCCATTTATATAAACGGTTCGGCGATGTTACCGCCTTAGATGACATCAACCTGCAAATCGTGCAGGGCGAATTTGTCGCTATTATGGGCGCGTCTGGTTCAGGTAAAACGACATTGATGAATATTCTTACCTGCCTGGACACCGCGACAGAAGGTCAGGTGTTTTTAGATGGGATTGATGCCGCAGCACTGGATGAAGAGGGGCGGCGCCGTTTTCGCGCTGAAAAAATAGGGCTGGTGTTCCAGCAGTTTCATCTGATCCCGTTTTTAACCGCGCTGGAGAATATCATGCTGGCACAGCACTACCACAGCGTGGTCGATGAAGCGGCGGCCAGAAAGGTTTTGGAACAGGTGGGGCTTGGGCATCGTGTGACGCACTTGCCGAGTCAGCTTTCCGGAGGGGAGCAGCAACGGGTGTGCATTGCCCGGGCGCTGGTCAATGAGCCGCCGGTGATTTTTGCCGATGAGCCCACGGGTAACCTCGATGAGGAGAATGAACAGCGGGTACTGGATCTGCTCACCGACCTGCATCGCCAGGGGCGCACGATTGTGATGGTGACACATAATCCGGCGCTTGGGTTGTTTGCCGATCGTATTATCCGTCTGCAACATGGCAAATATCAGGGCGAGGAGGCTAATCAACATGCGCTGGACTAACGTATTAATTCTCGCCGTTTTGGTTCTGATGAGCGGATGTAAAGAAGAGAAACTGGCGGTTGGGCAGCGAGCCCCGGCGCTGGCAACGTTCGACATGCAGGGAAGAGAATCCGGGCTTGAACACTGGCGTGGGAAGGCCGTGTATCTTAACTTTTGGTCGGCGGGGTGCGGCGGCTGTCTTGCCGAAATGGACGCGCTGGAAGCGCTGAGTAAAAAGTGGGGCGATAAGGTGGTGGTCGTGGCGGTGAATACCGATCCGGCGACGGTGATGATTGATGGCTTACTGGCGAAACATCAGGTTTCTTATCCGGTACTTCGCGATCAGCTTAAGATTTCCCAGGAGCGTTATCAGGTCATCGGTACGCCAACCTCTGTGTTGATTGATCGGGAAGGTCGCGTGCTGGAATTACACCAGGGGATGCGGAAACCGCCTGAGTTAGAGGCTACGTTTGCGCGTCTGGCAGCCCTATAAACGCGATACAGGGAGACGCGCTAAATGGCATTTAGGTGGAATGAAGAGAGTCTGACCGTGCTGCGTGAAAACGCAGGAGTTCTCACAACGGAGCAAATTGCGCAGATGCTTTGCACCAATATTACGGTTGTGCGTAATATGGCGTATCGACTGAAAATCGGTCTGCGGGTGTCGGCTTACAATCAAAAACGCATTGAACAGGTACAAGCTCTTTATGCGTCTTCTGAACCATTAAATCTGAAAGAGATTGCTGCAAAAACCGGGCTGACGTTCAGTACTGTGCAATATATTGTGTATGTGAAATTAAAAAGTAAACCGTATACCACACGGGAATATGTCTCCTTTGAAACCGAGGACGCAGTTCATTACCGGATACAAAAAGAGTTCATTGATACTGAGCGTTCCCTTTTACACAACATTCCAGATAACACGTGCTTGCATCAATTGTACCTTACCGACGGGACCTTATATTGTGTGCGTAATATCCGTCGCGAAGTGATTATTTCCGAATAACCGGATGGCATATTTCGTCGCCCGACGAAGCAAGCATGACTATTAGCGTACAAACTGGCTTATCTTCTATTGCGGGAAAGTGAAGAATGGCCAATGTATATGCGTATGATTTCTCCCTGGTGATAATGATTGCCGCAACCTTTGTGTTGGCGGGGATGGTGAAAGGCGTAACGGGCATGGGTTTGCCCACGGTGGCGATGGGGATACTCGGATCGCTGATTTCTCCGGTCGCGGCGGCGGCGATGCTGCTGTTACCCTCTCTGATTAGCAATCTGTTCCAGTTTGGCGGCGGTGGTAATACCGGCCGATTGCTGCAACGATTGTGGCCTATGCTGCTGGCGGTGGTGATTGCCACTTTGCTTGCCAGTGTCTGGATCTCCGGGGGCGACACAACCCGGACCCAGTTTGCGCTAGGCATAGCTCTGGTTGCCTATGCTATCTGGACGCTGATGGGAAAAAAAATTACCGTGGACCCGCAGCGTGAAAAAACCTTTTCCCTTGTCGTTGGATTTGTGACCGGTTTATTGACGGGGGGAACGGGGGTATTTGTCATGCCCGCCGTGCCATGGATCCAGTCTTTGGGCTTTGAAAAGGATGAATTGGTGCAGGCGCTTGGCATTTCGTTTACGTTTTCGACGCTGGCGTTAGCACTTGGCTTGTGGTGGCACAATGCGTTACCTGTTCAATCCCTGAGTTTATCGGCTTTTGCCATTCTTCCTGCGCTACTGGGACAGTGGATAGGGACGCGTGTGCGGCGAGTGATTTCTCCTGTGGTGTTTAAACGCTGTTTTCTGTTCTGCCTGGTGGGGCTGGGAGTGGAGATGATGCTGCGCGCCGCGTCAGTCTCGCTGTGACTTTACGCCAGTTTCATGCCATCGTAATTCAGAGGGTTAACGCCAAAGGAGGTGCTATGGCATCGGTGATACTGCACGAAGAAGAGGGTGAACTGGAGTCGCAAATGGCGCTCACTGCGGCAGTGATGGCGGATAAATCGCGTTCGCGTATGCTGTGCGCCCTGATGGATGGCCGAGCATGGACCGCAACCGAACTTAGCGCGGTGGCGGACGTGTCAGCCTCGACGGCCAGTGCGCATCTGGCGCGTCTGTGCGAACAACGATTTGTTGTGGCGTTAGCCCAGGGGCGGCATCGTTATTTTCGCCTCGCAGGAACGGAGATCGCCGAACTGCTGGAACGTTTGATGGGGGTGGCATGGGCAACATCAACGCCACGAAAAATTACCACGCCGATAAACCTGCGGCATGCGCGAACCTGCTATGACCACCTTGCGGGCGAAGTGGCAGTGAGGCTTTTTGATACCCTGGTTGCCCGGCAGTGGTTAACACCGGATGGCGAAACGCTAACCGATCTGGGGCAGGAAAAACTGGCAGAAATGGGGATTGTCCTTTGTGCTGGTGTGACCCGACGAAAGATAAGCTGCGGCTGTCTGGACTGGAGTGAGCGACGTTATCATCCTGGCGGCGTGCTCGGTGCCACGTTGCTGAGCTGGTTTAGCGAACAGAAGTGGATTAAAACGCAGACAGGTAGCCGGCATGTCACCTTTACCCCACTTGGCGTGCGCAAACTTCAGACGGAGTTTGGCATTCAAACGACTCGGTAGATCCCCCATTTTTGCGAAAGCGTTCCCGGAAAAATGTCATATATCTGTCACACTCTGTAGTGATTGATAACAACAAGAGGTCGTAGGGATGAAAAAATCGTTAATCGCCACCGCCGTGGCGGGGGCTGTATTGCTGTCAACGGCTGCACAGGCGCAGACGGCACCGGAAGGTTATCAGCTTCAGCAAGTATTGATGATGAGCCGACATAACTTACGTGCACCTTTAGCCAATAATGGCAGCGTTCTCGAGCAGTCCACCCCCAAACCGTGGCCGGAGTGGGATGTCCCTGGCGGACAACTCACCACTAAGGGCGGCGTGCTGGAAATTTATATGGGCCATTACATGCGTGAATGGCTGGCAGAACAGGGCATGGTGAAATCCGGTGAATGTCCGGCACCGGGCACGGTTTACACCTATGCTAACAGCCTGCAGCGGACAGTAGCGACGGCGCAGTTTTTTGTCACGGGGGCTTTCCCGGGGTGTGACGTTCCGGTCCATCATCAGGAAAAAATGGGGACCATGGACCCCACTTTTAACCCGGTGATCACCGATGATTCTGCGACATTCAGTCAGCAGGCTGTTCAGGCGATGGAGAAAGAGCGCAGCCAGATGCAGCTCGGCGAGAGTTACCAACTGCTTGAGCAAATGACAAACTACAAAGACTCGCCGTCCTGCAAAGAAAAACAGCAGTGTTCTCTGACTGATGCGAAAGACACATTCAGTGCGAAGTATCAGCAGGAGCCAGGTGTCTCCGGGCCACTGAAGGTGGGGAATTCGCTGGTTGATGCTTTCACTTTGCAATATTACGAGGGCTTCCCGATGGATCAGGTCGCCTGGGGGGAGATCACATCCGATCAACAGTGGAAGGTGCTGTCGAAGCTGAAAAATGGTTATCAGGACAGCCTGTTCACCTCTGCGGAAGTGGCGAAAAATGTCGCCAAACCGTTGGTCAAATATATCGATAATGCGTTGGTGACTGAACGGGCGAAAGCGCCGAAAATTACGGTGCTGGTGGGGCATGACTCGAACATTGCTTCATTGCTCACGGCACTGGATTTTAAACCGTATCAGCTCCATGACCAGAACGAACGCACGCCTATTGGCGGCAAAATCGTCTTCCAGCGCTGGCATGACAGCAACACAAATCGCGATCTGATGAAGATTGAGTATGTGTATCAGAGTGCGCAGCAACTGAGAAATGCGGAGGTTCTGACGCTCAAATCACCGGCCCAACGTGTGACGTTGGAACTGAAAGGTTGTCCGATTGATGCTAATGGCTTTTGCCCAGTTGATAAATTCGATAGCGTACTGAATGAGGCTGCTCAGTAAGCACAGAATACTCCCCCGTGCAAACGGGGGAGTCAGAATGCTAAACGTTTTTGCGTTCGATAGTCTGTTCACCCCAAAAGAGTGAATCTTTGTCAGTTTTCTCAAAGGCTTTGATCAGTACCTCATCGCTACCTTCTTCCCAAATCTTTTCCGCCATCTTTTCGTCATAGTGGGCGACTTCAAAAATGGCTTCGGCTATTTCTGGCGATGTGTTACGCAGACTTGCCCATTCGCCAACGCGATGGGCTTTCGCTTCTTGAGTTGGCATTCGAATCCTCCTGTTGAAGATTAGCCGTTGAGTTTTACTGCCAGACCTGCGACATATTCACCCTGATAGCGGGCGATAGATAACTCTTCCTGACTTGGCTGTCGGGAGCCGTCACCCCCGGCAATGGTGGTTGCGCCGTACGGCGTACCGCCACGAACTTGTGAGACATCAAACAGTTCTTGCGCCGCATAACCAATGGGAACAATCACCATCCCGTGGTGGGCAAGCGTTGTCCAGGTTGATGTAATGGTTTGTTCCTGGCCGCCGCCAGTTCCTGTTGAGCTGAATACGCTGGCGAGTTTGCCGTAAAGGCCGCCAGATGCCCACAGTCCGCCGGTCTGATCCAGGAAGGTACGCATCTGACCTGACATGTTGCCAAAGCGCGTGGGAGTACCAAAAATAATGGCGTCGTAATCAGCCAGTTCCTGCGGGGTTGCGACTGGTGCGTTTTGTGTTTTACCGCCTGCTTTCAGGAAGATTTCAGGCTGCATTGTCTCTGGCACACGCTTAATAATGACTTCCGCGCCATCTACCTTATTTGCGCCTTCTGCGACTGCATGGGCCATGGTTTCAATGTGTCCGTACATGGAATAATAAAGCACCAGAACTTTTGCCATTTTACACTACTCCTCGAGTTAACCGTGTCCGTAGCGATTCGCTACCTCCCTTTAAAGATATGACGTACGGCCAGGAGTGCAAATTTCACAATCACTTCTTTGATTTATAACAATTTTTATAACAACTGTTTTTGTTGCAAAATGATACATTTTTAACCTGGCGGAATTTGCTAACCATAAGAAAGAGTTATTGATTTCATGCCGCGATTATTAACCTCTTGCGACCATTCCTGTTGCAGGATATTACAGTTCGCCGGTTATCCGGTTACTCTTCACTATGCTTAATCCCACGCAGTAAAAATCAGGGCACGGCCCATGCGCTGCGTGAGGTATCACTCCTCAGTACCTATGCAATATGATGGCTAATCAATGACGGAGGTCAGTAATGGCAAACCATCGGGGCGGTTCCGGCAACTTTGCGGAAGACCGTGAAAGAGCATCAGAAGCAGGTCGAAAAGGTGGCCAGCACAGCGGGGGCAACTTCAAGAATGACCCGCAACGCGCTTCAGAAGCAGGCAAAAAAGGGGGCAAGAATAGCCACGGCAATAACAAATCGTAATTGTTGGGCTGTCTGTTAGATATATCGTGACGGCTGAGTGTTCAGAGACAGACGTTACGTCGCCACCGCCGCCGGGTCGTTCCGGCGGTTTTTTTTGTCTGCAAGGTTGAACTGTAACAAAACGCAACGCAGACTAATGACATTCAGCTAATCGGGTGTCTCATGTCATTACTTTCTCGTTATTCCTTTTCTGTTAAACCCCAGGAGGCGATCCTCATTGTGATCACCATGTTCTGGGGCGGAACGTTTTTGGCTGTGCAATATGCTGTCACGCTGAGCGGTCCCTTTTTCTTTGTCGGCGTGCGCTTTGCTACAGCGGCACTGGCTGTGGCGTTGCTGTCAGTGCATACCTTGCGTGGGCTGACATGGCTGGAAGTCAAAGCCGGGGTGGCGATTGGCGTAGCGATTGCGCTGGGTTATAGCCTGCAAACCTGGGGACTACAGTCTATTCCCAGCAGTAAGTCGGCATTCATTACTGCGATGTATGTACCACTGGTACCGCTGTTGCAATGGTTGTGTTTGGGACGCGTGCCTGGGTTGATGCCGTGCGTCGGTATTGTATTGGCCTTTATCGGATTGATGTTTCTTGCCGGGCCGGATGGCAATGTATTTGCGCTCGGTGAAGGGGAGTGGATCACACTTGTGGGCGCGGTGGCAATCGCGGCAGAAATTATCCTGATCAGCGCATGGGCTGGAAAAGTGGATGTACGTCGGGTCACGGTGGTGCAACTGGCAACCGCTTCTGTGGTGGCGTTTATTGCGATGGGGCCGGCAGGTGAGTCTGTACCTCCCATGTCGACGGGGTTGCTGGTCGTGGCATTAGGATTGGGCATTTTTAGCGCGATTATCCAGGTTACCATGAACTGGGCGCAGCGCAGCGTTTCGCCGACACGCGCAACGGTAATCTATACCGGTGAGCCTGTATGGGCGGGAATTTTTGGTCGACTCGCAGGAGAACGCCTGCCGCTGCTTGCTCTGTTGGGGGCGGCATTCATTATCATTGGCGTACTGGTCAGCGAACTGAAGTTCAAAAAGAAGAAAGCCGTCCAGCAGGAGGCTCCACCCGAGTCGCTTTAATTTAACTTTTCAGTGTGCGATTTGTTATGCTGGCGCCCTCAGAACAAGGAGAGGGCGCATGGCTCAAGGCGCAGAGAAAAAAACAGGTAAACGCTCGCAGGCCGTGAGCGCGAAACGCCAGGCTATCTTAACCGCGGCATTAAATATCTTTTCCCAGTATGGAATTCATGGCACGCGTCTGGAGCAGGTTGCGGAACTGGCGGGGGTGTCTAAAACGAATCTGCTTTATTACTACCCTTCTAAAGAGGTGCTCTATATTGCCGTATTGCGCCAGATCCTTGATATCTGGCTGGCACCGCTGAAGGCCTTTCGCGAGGACTTTGCACCGCTGGTGGCGATTAAAGAGTACATCCGACTCAAACTGGAAGTGTCCCGCGATTATCCTCAGGCATCGAGACTGTTTTGTATGGAAATGCTGGCGGGAGCCCCTCTGTTGATGACGGAGTTAACGGGCGATCTCAAAACGTTGATTGACGAGAAATCCGCATTGATTGCCGGATGGGTTCGCAGTGGAAAACTGGCACCGGTTGACCCGCACCATCTGATTTTTATGATTTGGGCTTCAACGCAACATTACGCTGACTTTGCCCCACAGGTAGAGGCAGTGACGGGCGCAACGCTGCGTGATGAAGCCTTTTTTAATCAAACGGTGGAGAGCGTACAGCGAATGATTATTGAAGGGATCCGCGTGCGTTAGTTGGCGGGTGGTAACGGGCAACTTAAATCGCCCTCTTCACATTGTAAGAGGGAGGCGAGAAATGCTTCTCGCTCGTTGGTTTTGTCCGTTAAACACTGGCTGGTGATCATCGACTGTATACTGCCGCCCTCCGTGCCTGAACTGATCAATGCGCAGTCTGCATCTCGCAGGGTAATCCATGCGACCTGTGCTTTTTTCAATAAATCACGTTGGGTGGGGGCGGCGCGCTTCAGTGCATTCTGATAAGTATCATTGAGCTTTGTGTCGGCCGTCTTATACTGCTCAGCGGCGCAGGTATTCATTTCAATCTGGTTGTTTGCGTTTGCGCAGTCATCCGCCAGCGCGTGACTGCTTAGCAGCAGTGCTGCACATGTCAGTACAATTCGTTTCATGCTTCCCTCTGGCTTTATAAAAAAGGCCCCGTCACCGGAGTAATGTCGTCCAGTTAACGAAGACGAATGGCCATAACGATAACTGTAAGTAGAATATCCGCAGGTAATGAATCTGTTGCCTCCGTATATTGCTACGTTCACCCTATGTTTGTCACTTCTCTGAAACGATATTACCTGTGAACGTGTTAAGGGTACTATCTGTACTGAACCCCAGATCCTGGACACGTATTTTATTGCTGCATTTCCATTTGAGCCCGGTAACATACCGGGCTCAGACCACCTGTATTTTTATTTGAATATGTTTGAACAGCAAAACAGATTTAACTGAAAGTCAGAAAATTGAAGCGATGCTTCCGGTCCGGCTGAAAATCGATGAGGCGTTGACGGCTGACCGGGTCTGCCCACAGGGATGTGGGCAGAGGGGACGGCCTGCAGGGATGCAGGCTCGGCCCCGACCCGACAGGCAGACGGAATAAGGCGAATATCTCGCGCAGCGACGATTTTCCCGCCGGGAGCCTGGGTTGCAAGGGAGGCGGCGGTGAGCCTCCCTTGCACGTTCACGGGTATCTGCGCTTCAGAGAAATGATACCGCTGAGGTGAACGGAACCCTGAGCCGGAATCACATGTTCTCTATAATGCTAAACTGACAAGCATTACCCGTTACCAGAGCCTGACACCCTTAGCCGATTGTCATCAGGCTGGCATTCCCACCTGCCGCGGCGGTATTCACGCTCAGCGAACGCTCAATATACAGCCTCTCCAGCAGGATATTGCTCTCGCCGCGGGCAAATCCTTGTACCGAAACAATCGCACCTTCCCGTGCCGCTACCGATTCGCACAGTGCGCGTAGCTGGTCAGAATCGCCGTGGAAGATAACGGCATCGAACGGCTGCGCGGTGAGGGTGTCTGCTTTGGCAAACTGGATGCGCCCGGAAACAGCAGCAGGCAGGCGTTTTGCCAGTTCGTGGTGGAAAGCATCATCCTGCCACAGGATTGAGCTACCCACAGAGGCCACGGCGGCGATCTGCACCAGCGCGTCCTGCTCATTATCGGCCATACACAGCACACGTTCCCGCGGCAACAGCGTCCAGGTGTTACGTTCTCCGGTTGGTCCTGGCAGCAAACGCTGGGTTCCGGCCTGTGCCAGTTCAGCAAACTGTTGGCACTGCGCATGCAATGTCGGGCGATCGGCTGCCCATTCAGTGAGTGCTTCCAGCGGTTGAGTCAGCGCTGATTTAAGCTGTGCATCGACAGGGTAGTCTGCATCCTGGCGAGCCAGGGTGATGCCCAGCGCATTTTCCGGACGATTAGCCAGCAAACGGTACAGATACAGCGGGCCACCGGCTTTCGGACCGGTTCCTGACAAACCTTCGCCACCAAATGGCTGCACGCCGACCACTGCGCCAACCATATTACGGTTGACGTACAGGTTACCCACGTGCGCCGAGCCGGTGACCTGAGCGATGGTTTCATCAATACGGGTGTGTACACCCAGCGTCAGGCCGTAACCGGAGGCATTGATCTGCTCAATCAGATTACCAAGGTTATTACGGGTGTAACGCACCACGTGCAGTACCGGGCCGAACACCTCTTTTTGTAGCTCATCAAAGCTTTCCAGCTCAATCAGCGTCGGCGCAATAAAGGTCCCGGTTTGCCATTCACGCGCATCGTCGCTGTTCTCACGTATGGCCTGGAATACCGGACGTCCTTTGGCACGCATGGCCTGAATATGACGTTCAATATTGGTTTTAGCTTCTTTATCAATAACCGGCCCAATATCGGTTGTCAGACGGCCTGGGTTACCCATCCGACATTCTGCCATCGCGCCACGCAGCATTTTCAGCGTGTGATCGGCGATGTCGTCCTGCAGACACAGGACGCGCAGTGCCGAGCAGCGCTGTCCGGCGCTGTCAAAGGCAGAGGCCAGCACATCCACCACAACCTGTTCCGTCAACGCTGAGGAGTCGACGATCATGGCGTTCATCCCGCCTGTTTCAGCGATGAGCGGAATTGGACGACCCTGAGCATCCAGACGGGTAGCAATATTTCGCTGCAACAGCGTGGCGACTTCCGTTGAACCGGTGAACATCACGCCGCGCACGCGCTCATCGGAGGTGAGCTGCGCCCCGACGGTTTCGCCCTGGCCTGGCAACAGTTGCACCACGCCCGGTGGTACACCGGCTTCCAGTAAAATAGCGATGCCTTGTGCGGCAATCAGCGGGGTTTGTTCTGCCGGTTTTGCCAGTACGCTGTTGCCTGCGGCCAGCGCGGCAGCAATCTGCCCGCTGAAAATGGCCAGCGGGAAGTTCCACGGGCTGATGCAGACCACCGGGCCGAGCGGACGATGCGTTTCGTTATCAAAATCATCGCGGACTTGTCCGGCGTAATAATGCAGGAAATCGACCGCTTCGCGTACTTCCGCAATGGCGTTGCTGAAGGTTTTACCCGCTTCACGCACCAGAATGCCAATAAGTTGCTGCATCTGGCCTTCCATCAGGATGGCGGCGCGATGCAGAATGGCGGCACGTTCTTGTGGCGGTGTCGCAAACCAGATAGGGGCACTATTGACGGCGCTCTGTAGCGCCTGCTCCACTTCAGCGTGAGTCGCTTCCCGCACGTAGCCCACAATGTCTTTCGGCTCAGCCGGGTTAACCACGGGCATCATTTCGCCATCGGCCACCGGATGCTCCAGAATCGGTTTCGTGTGCCATTTTTGCAGCGCGCTATTGAGCAGGGCAGAGGACAGCGAGGCCAGACGATGTTCGTTCGCCAGATCCAGCCCTGCGGAGTTTTCGCGCCCCTTGCCGTACAGGTCGCGCGGCAGTGCAATCTTCGGATGCGGCAAGCCAGCCTGACCTTCCTGCTGCGCCATTTTTTCCACGGCTTCGACCGGGTCGGCAACCAGTTCATCCAGCGGCAGAGTGGTGTCGGCAATACGGTTAACGAATGAAGTGTTGGCACCGTTTTCCAGCAGACGGCGCACCAGGTACGCCAGCAACGTTTCATGGGTGCCTACCGGGGCGTAAATACGGCATGGGCGATTCAGTTTGCCGTCAGCCACTTTACCGGTGACCTGCTCGTACAGCGGTTCACCCATGCCGTGCAGGCACTGGAACTCGTACTGTCCGGGATAATAGTTCTGACCCGCTAACTGATAAATTGCCGCCAGCGTATGTGCGTTATGGGTGGCAAACTGCGGGTAAATCAGGTTTGGTACGGCGAGCAATTTTTTCGCGCAAGCCAGATAGGAAACGTCGGTGTACACCTTACGGGTATAGACCGGATAGCCTTCCAGACCGTCCATCTGTGCACGTTTGATTTCACTATCCCAGTACGCACCTTTAACCAGGCGGATCATCAGGCGACGGCGGCTACGGGTTGCCAGGTCGACCAGGTAGTCGATGACGTACGGGCAGCGCTTCTGGTAGGCCTGAATAACAAAACCGATCCCGTTCCAGCCGGCCAGTTCGGGCTCAAAACACAGTTTTTCCAGCAGATCGAGGGAGATCTCCAGTCGGTCGGCTTCTTCGGCGTCAATATTAATGCCGATGTCATACTGACGTGCCAGTAGGGTCAGTGACTTCAGGCGCGGATAAAGCTCATCCATCACGCGGTCATACTGCGCACGGCTGTAGCGCGGGTGCAGCGCCGACAGCTTGATCGAAATTCCCGGTCCTTCATAAATGCCGCGTCCGTTCGACGCTTTACCTATGGCGTGGATCGCCTGCTGGTAGGAGACCATATAGGCCTGGGCATCGGCGGCGGTCAGCGCAGCCTCACCCAGCATGTCATAGGAGTAGCGGAAGCCTTTCTCTTCCAGTTTACGAGCGTTAGCCAGCGCTTCTGCAATGGTTTCTCCGGTGACGAATTGCTCACCCATCAAGCGCATCGCCATATCGACACCTTTACGCACCAGCGGTTCGCCACTCTTACCGATGATGCGGTTCAGCGAGCGTGAGAGGTTGGCTTCGTTATGGGTCGAGACGAGTTTACCGGTAAACAACAGTCCCCAGGTTGCCGCATTGACGAATAACGACGGGCTGCGACCAATGTGCGACTGCCAGTTGCCGTTGCTGATTTTGTCGCGGATTAGCGCATCGCGGGTGGCTTTGTCGGGAATACGCAGCAGCGCTTCAGCCAGACACATCAGCGCGACGCCTTCCTGTGAGGAAAGGGAGAATTCCTGCAACAGTCCCTGGACCATGCCGGCACGTCCGCTGGCCGTCTTTTGGTTGCGCAGTTTATCTGCCAACTGATAGGCCAGTTTATGGGCCTGCTCTGCGACAGGTTGCGGGAGACGCGCCTGCTCCATCAACATTGGCACCGCATCGGTTTCAGCACGGCGATATGCAGCGGTAATGGCCGCACGGGAAACAGACTGCGGCAGGATCTGCTCTGCAAATTCAAGGAAAGGCTGGTGCGCTTCATTTTGTTGCGCAGTGGATTCCTCGCTCTCATTTGCTGCACCCGCCAGCAGGGCAGGCAGCTCCGGAAGGGCATCGTCATTTTCCAGTCTTTCGAGATAATTAAAGATGGCCTGCTTGATAAGCCAGTGCGGCGTGCGATCGATTCGTGATGCGGCTGTTTTAATCCGCTCGCGCGTGGCGTCGTCCAGTTTAACCCCCATCGTGGTGGTTCCCATGCCATTTACTCCTGTTGTACTAAAATACGGGGCTGATAGTTACCGAGAAATATCTACTATGTTGCAACTTTGTGCAACCGTGTTAAATGTGACTTGGTTTGCAAGCTTGAAAATGAATGAAATGTTAATAAAGATGATGTTTATAACGAGGGCTGTAAAAAACGCAGAATCTTTTTCTCTGCGGCAGTTAACACTTTTTAAAGGTGCAACCAGAAAAAATGTGAGAGAGTGCAACCTACAGAAAAATGCTATCTACTCGAGATCAAAATTGATGTAAATGGTGTGTTAAATCGATTGTGAATGACCATCGCTTCCGGCAGGATACGGTCGCCCTGGTCAATATAGATATCTTTGCCACGTTCCGGCAGGGTAATAAAACGGCAAGCCACGGCATTGCCGATACATAATTTTGGAGAGTTTTGATGGCTATTAGCACACCGATGTTAGTCACATTCTGTGTCTATATTTTTGGCATGATATTGATAGGGTTTATTGCATGGCGTTCGACCAAAAACTTTGATGATTATATTCTGGGTGGACGCAGTCTGGGGCCGTTCGTAACGGCGTTATCCGCTGGGGCATCCGACATGAGTGGCTGGCTGCTGATGGGGCTACCAGGTGCGATTTTCCTGTCGGGGATTTCAGAAAGCTGGATCGCTATCGGCCTGATATTAGGGGCCTGGATCAACTGGAAACTGGTGGCCGGGCGTTTACGTGTACACACCGAATACAATAACAACGCGCTGACGTTGCCGGATTACTTTACCGGCCGTTTTGAAGATAAAAGTCGTATCCTGCGAATTATCTCTGCACTGGTTATTCTGCTGTTTTTCACCATCTATTGCGCTTCCGGTATTGTCGCAGGGGCACGTCTGTTCGAAAGCACCTTTGGCATGAGCTATGAAACGGCGCTATGGGCGGGGGCGGCAGCCACGATCATTTACACCTTTATTGGTGGCTTCCTTGCGGTGAGCTGGACCGATACCGTACAGGCCAGCCTGATGATCTTCGCCCTGATCCTGACGCCGGTGATGGTCATTATTGGTGTCGGTGGATTTGAAGATTCGCTGGAAGTGATTAAGCAAAAGAGCATTGAGAATGTGGACATGTTCAAAGGGCTGAACTTTGTCGCCATCATCTCACTGATGGGCTGGGGATTGGGTTATTTCGGTCAGCCGCATATCCTGGCGCGCTTTATGGCTGCCGATTCCCACCATAGCATTGTTCACGCACGTCGCATCAGTATGACCTGGATGATCCTGTGCCTGGCGGGGGCGGTTGCCGTTGGTTTCTTCGGTATTGCTTACTTCAATAACAACCCGTCGCTGGCTGGTGCGGTTAACCAGAACGCCGAGCGCGTGTTTATTGAACTGGCGCAGATCCTGTTCAACCCGTGGATTGCCGGTATTCTGTTATCTGCGATCCTCGCAGCGGTGATGTCGACGCTGAGTTGCCAGTTGCTGGTGTGCTCCAGTGCCATCACTGAAGATTTGTACAAAGCGTTTCTGCGTAAAAATGCCAGCCAGAAAGAGCTGGTATGGATTGGGCGAATCATGGTGCTGGTCGTGGCGCTGGTGTCCATCGCGCTGGCGGCAAACCCAGAGAACCGTGTGCTCGGTCTGGTGAGTTACGCCTGGGCGGGCTTCGGTGCGGCGTTTGGCCCGGTTGTACTGTTCTCCGTCATGTGGTCGCGTATGACCCGTAACGGTGCGCTGGCAGGGATGGTCATTGGCGCAGTGACGGTTATCGTCTGGAAGCAGTTTGCCTGGCTGGGTCTGTATGAAATCATCCCAGGCTTCGTGTTTGGTAGCATCGGGATTGTGGTCTTCAGTCTGTGGGGTAAAGCGCCATCAGCAGCAATGCAGAAACGTTTTGCCGAGGCTGATGCTCATTACCATTCAGCACCGCCGTCGCGTTTGCAGGAAGAATAATCGCTGTATTGCTTTCAAAGCCCGCCGCGAGGGCAACCCAGTTCAGCATAATGACACCGATAAATTCACCATTATGCTGATAAGGGAATCACGTTGTAGGCCGGATAAGCGAAGCGCCATCCGGCCTACCGCTCGCCAAAACCCTGGAATGACCAGCATTAACCACCGAGCTGGCTTTGTGATGTCTTCCATCCCTTCAATCCGATGTGCAATAACTGTTACTTAGCTAACTGTTTACATTAAGTCATCATTCTCAAAACATTCTGCTTGAGTTTTTCCTTGCTGTAATGATAATCACTATCAGTGTAATTTACTTTTCTTTGCACCAATTGACTGAGAATAACGTTAAAGGGTACTTCGCATGTTTGTTCCATTTTTAATTATGTTGCGCGAAGGGTTAGAGGCCGCGCTGATTGTCAGCCTGATTGCCAGCTACCTGAAACGGACTCAGCGTGGTCGCTGGATTGGCGTGATGTGGATTGGTGTGTTGCTGGCGGCGGCGCTGTGCCTCTCGCTGGGAATTTTCATCAATGAAACCACGGGCGAATTCCCGCAAAAAGAGCAGGAGCTATTTGAAGGTATCGTGGCACTTATTGCCGTGGTGATCCTGACCTGGATGGTCTTCTGGATGCGTAAAGTATCGCGCAACGTCAAAGTTCAACTGGAACAGGCTGTCGATAACGCGCTACAGAAAGGCAATCATCATGGCTGGGCGCTGGTGATGATGGTCTTTTTTGCCGTCGCCCGTGAAGGGCTGGAGTCTGTCTTCTTTCTGCTGGCGGCATTTCAGCAGGATGTGGGTATTTGGCCGCCGCTAGGAGCGATGCTGGGTCTGGCAACCGCCGTTGTACTGGGCTACCTGATTTATCTTGGCGGGATCCGCCTCAATCTCGGGGCTTTCTTTAAGTGGACCAGTCTGTTCATTTTGTTGGTTGCCGCAGGTCTTGCTGCGGGGGCCATTCGTGCATTCCACGAAGCTGGGTTATGGAATCATTTCCAGGACGTGGCGTTTGATATGAGCAGCGTTCTGTCAACGCATTCGCTGTTTGGCACATTGATGGAAGGGATCTTCGGCTATCAGGAAGCGCCAAGTGTTAGTGAAGTTGCTGTCTGGTTTATCTATCTGATTCCGGCATTGATTATGTTTGCTCTGCCACCTCGTTCAGGCACTACGGCATCACGGACCGCACCCTGATAAAACGTGATGCAAGAATATCATTTAGTTACAACATACTTTTTATAGGGATGGGTCATGACGATTAATTTCCGCCGTAGTGCGCTGCAGCTGGGTATTGCCGCGCTGTTTACTTCTGCTTTTACCGCTCACGCAGCTGATATCCCGCAGGTAAAAGTCACGGTAAATGACAAGCAGTGTGAACCGATGACAATCACGGTGAATGCCGGGAAGACTCAGTTCATCATTCAGAACCACAGTCAAAAAGCGCTGGAGTGGGAGATCCTCAAAGGCGTGATGGTGGTCGAAGAGCGGGAAAACATTGCGCCCGGTTTTAGCCAGAAAATGACGGCTAACTTGCAGCCGGGTGAATATGATATGACCTGCGGTCTGCTGACCAACCCGAAAGGCAAGCTGATCGTGAAGGGGACTGCAACGGCAGATGCCGCGCACAGCGATGCGCTGCTGAGCCTGAGTGGTGCAATTACTGAATACAAAGCTTATGTAACGGCAGAAACCGCGCAACTGGTGACTGGCACGAAAGCCTTTACGGATGCCATTAAAGCGGGCGATCTGGAGAAAGCCAAATCCCTGTATGCGCCAACGCGTCAGCATTATGAACGCATTGAGCCGATTGCCGAATTGTTCTCCGACCTCGATGGTAGCATTGATGCACGTGAAGATGATTATGAGCAAAAAGCTGCCGATCCGAAATTCACTGGCTTCCACCGTTTGGAAAAAGCGCTGTTTGGCGATAACTCCACCAAAGGCATGGAAAAGTATGCTGAGCAGCTGAATACTGACGTTATCGATCTGCAAACGCGTATTAGCGAACTGGCTTTTCCACCGTCTAAAGTGGTTGGCGGGGCGGCAGGGCTGATTGAAGAAGTGGCTGCCAGCAAAATTAGTGGAGAAGAAGATCGTTACAGCCACACCGATTTGTGGGACTTCCAGGCTAACGTTGATGGCGCGCAGAAAATCGTCGATCTCCTGCGCCCTCAGTTGCAAAAATCCAATGCCGGGCTGTTGGCAAAAGTGGATGCGAACTTCAAAAAAGTTGATAGCATCCTGGCTAAATATCGCACCAAAGACGGCTTTGAAACCTACGACAAACTGACCGATGCCGACCGTAACGCGCTGAAAGGGCCGATCACGACGCTGGCAGAAGACTTGTCGCAATTACGCGGCGTACTGGGTCTGGATTAAGCATCATGCAGCAAGATAATGAAAACGGCGTGAGTGAACCGTCACGCCGACGTCTACTGAAAGGGATGGGGGCGCTGGGGGGGGCACTGGCGCTGGCGGGCGGATGCCCGGTCGCTCACGCGCAAAAACCGCAAAGTGCGCCGGGAACGCTGTCACCTGATGCACGCAGTGAGAGACAACCGTTTTATGGCCAGCACCAGGCTGGGATCCTGACGCCGCAGCAAGCCTCAATGATGCTGGTGGCGTTTGATGTGCTCGCCAGCGATAAAGCTGACCTTGAACGCCTGTTTCGTTTACTGACCCGTCGCTTTGCGTTCCTGACCACCGGCGGCCCGGCGCCAGAAACGCCGAATCCGCGTTTACCGCCAATGGACTCCGGTATTCTGGGGGCTTACATTGCACCGGATAACCTGACGATGACGCTGTCGGTCGGATCTTCGCTGTTCGATGAGCGTTATGGCCTGAAAACGCAAATGCCGAAAACGCTGCAAAAAATGACGCGTTTTCCGAATGATTCGCTAGATGCCGCGCTGTGTCACGGGGATTTGCTGTTGCAGATTTGCGCCAACACGCAGGACACCGTTATTCATGCATTGCGTGACATTATTAAGCATACGCCGGACCTGCTCAGTGTTCGCTGGAAACGCGAAGGATTCATCTCCGATCATGCTGCACGCAGTAAAGGCAAAGAAACTCCGGTCAATTTGCTCGGTTTTAAAGACGGGACGGCTAACCCGGATGGTACCGATGAAAAACTGATGCAAAATGTCGTGTGGGTCACGGCCGATCAGGGCGAGCCTGCGTGGGCGGTAGGGGGGAGTTATCAGGCGGTGAGGCTTATTCAGTTTCGCGTTGAGTTCTGGGACCGCACGCCGCTTAAAGAACAGCAAACCATTTTCGGGCGCGATAAACAAACCGGCGCGCCGCTGGGAATGCAGCACGAGCATGATGTGCCGGATTATGCCAACGATCCCGAAGGCGAGGTGATTGCACTCGACAGCCATATTCGTCTGGCGAACCCGCGCACGAAAGAAACAGAGACCAGCCTGATGATGCGTCGTGGGTACAGCTATTCGCTTGGCGTGACCAATTCCGGGCAATTGGATATGGGATTGTTGTTCGTTTGCTATCAGCACGACCTGGATAAAGGGTTTCTGACGGTTCAGAAACGCCTGAACGGTGAAGCGCTTGAGGAGTATATCAAACCTATTGGTGGGGGCTACTTCTTTGCTTTACCTGGTGTCAAAACCGCTGACCACTATCTGGGACAAGCCCTGCTCGAAGCATGATGATTGTGCCCCGCAGCGCTGCGGGGCATTTCCTGACACTCTGATGAATGAAAAAATTATTTTTCATGATCGGCGGCGACTGAAATAATTCTGTCATCTCTCTGCAAGAGACTGTTGCTGGCGATAAGATGAAATTAAGTTAACAACAAGTAAAAATATTGTTGCATTAACGAAAGGTTATGATGTAATTATAAGTAATAGCGGTAGTTCCCGGCGGTGATAGTCATTCACTATGGAGATCGCGAATGGAAAAGTCCTGTACTGGACACGTCTCTCAAAGTTATTGCAGTCCCTTACGCGGACGTTTCTCTTCCGGTAGCCATCTCGTCACCGTTAAATCTCTCTCCCTTTCACTTCTTATCCTTGTAACTGACACCCTGTACGGTGCGCGTAGCCGTGTATGGCGTCTTATCCGAAGGCAGGCAATGGCTTACAAGGAAGCCAACCCTCAGATGTTCGTGCGCATAATCGTGCCGAAGGCGGCGCGTGTGATGTATACCTACAACTCAAGGTGCTATCCATGGGAAGACAAAAAGCAGTGATCAAAGCTCGTCGCGAAGCAAAACGTGTGCTGAGGCGGGATTCGCGTAGCTATAAACAGCGCGAAGATGAATCGGTCACCTCGCTTGTGCAGATGGGCGGCGTAGAAGCGATTGGTATGGCGCGTGATAGCCGCGACGCCACACCGATCATGGCGCGAAATGAAGCTCAGGCGCACTACCTGAATGCTATCGAGAGTAAGCAGCTGATATTCGCCACGGGCGAAGCCGGGTGTGGTAAAACCTGGATCAGCGCGGCGAAAGCAGCAGAAGCCCTGATCCACAAAGATGTGGACAGGATCATTGTAACCCGTCCAGTTCTGCAAGCTGATGAAGACCTCGGCTTCTTACCTGGGGATGTTTCCGAGAAGTTCGCTCCCTATTTTCGTCCGGTTTATGACGTGCTGGTAAAACGTCTGGGAGCTTCTTTTATGCAATATTGCCTGCGACCTGAGATTGGTAAGGTAGAAATCGCGCCGTTCGCGTATATGCGGGGACGTACATTTGAAAATGCCGTTGTTATTCTGGATGAGGCACAGAATGTGACTGCTGCGCAAATGAAGATGTTTTTGACTCGCCTCGGAGAGAATGTGACGGTAATTGTGAATGGGGACATTACCCAGTGCGATCTCCCCGCTCATGTTCGTTCAGGGCTAAGCGATGCGCTGGCCCGTTTCGAAGAAGATGACATGGTTGGGATCGTTCGATTCAACAAAGATGATTGCGTTCGCTCGGCACTGTGTCAGCGGACGCTCAATGCTTACAACTGATCTGCTCTGCGTCTTCAAGGCCCGGGCAACCGGGCTTTGTTTTTTGTACCACTATGAGCACAACTGACTGATGGCGTGGCTGACATTGTGGGTGAGGTCAGGTGTTCGCGTTGTATCCCGCATGGGGACATAGCAATAAAAAAGCCGCTGGTCGCGGCTTTTTAAACAAGACAGAGATTACTGTGGGAACCACTGGTCACTGATTTTCTGGTACGTGCCGTCAGCTTTGATCGCGGCCAGCGCATTGTTCAGTTTTTCCAGCAGTGCTTTATTATCCGGGCGAACAGCAATACCAAGACCCGTACCAAAGTACTGCGGATCGGTGACTTTTGCCGTTGCTGTACCTAACTGTGGATTGGTTTTCAGCCACTCATTGACGACGGCAGTGTCGCCAAATACGCCATCAATACGGCCGTTTTTCAGGTCGATGATGGCATTCTGATAGCTGTCGTAGGCCACGGTTTTTACTTCAGGATGTTTGTCCTGCAGGTATTTTTGGTGCGTGGTACCGTTCTCCATCCCAATACGTTTACCTTTCAAGTCATCAAAGCTTTTATAGGTGTCTTTCTTCGCAATTACCAGCGCTGAGTTGGCATAGTACGGCTGGGTGAAGGAAACCTGCTTGCTACGTTCAGGCGTGATGTCCATACCGGAAATCACCGCATCATATTTTTTGAATTTCAGCGCGGGGATCAGGCTGTCGAAAGCATGATTAGTAAAAGTACATTCAGCCTGCATTTGTTTGCACAATGCTGTTGCCAGATCGATATCAAAACCGACAATTTTATTGCTGGCGTCCAGTGATTCGAATGGTGGGTAGGTTGCTGATACACCGAAACTAATCTTATCAGCAGCTGCGGCGCCAGCGGCGAAAGTAGCAAGTAATGCGGCCAGTACTAACTTTTTCATGGTGGAACTCCCGTCTGTCAATCTTATGATTATTTACCGTGTCTGCGGCGTGGATTCACAATGCCATTTAATGAATTTGTATGCAATAAAAATGATTAAATATTTTTCCATGCGTAAAAAAAGACGGACAATTTAGAATGTTGTCCGTCTTTATATTTTTGCTTTATGCACATTTGCCGGATGACGGTGCTAGCACCTTACCCGCCAACATTGGCGCATAAACCGTAGCGCCATCGACTTAATTCCGGTGTTCAAACGCCAGGGCTTTACGTTCGATTAAGCGCATCATCAACGTCAGCAAGCCATTGACGATCAGGTAAATCACGCCAGCGGCACCAAAGACCATGACGTCATAGGTACGGCCGTACAGCAGTTGGCTGTAGCCCATGACTTCCATCAGTGTGATGGTGTACGCCAGTGAGGTACTTTTAAAGACCAGTACCACTTCGTTGGAATACGAGGAGAGGGCGCGTTTAAAGGCATACGGCAGCAGAATGGCCAGCGTATCCTTTTTGCTCATTCCCAGCGCACCACAGGACTGCCACTGGCCTTCCGGGATTGCTCGAATCGCACCGTAAAACAGTTGCGTGGTATAGGCCGCACTGTTTAAGGACAGTGCGATTAACGCGCACAGCCATGGTTCGGACAGCAAATGCCAGAGCACTGGATATTCCTGCAGCGCAGGGAACTGCCCTGGTCCGTAGTAAATCAGGAATATTTGCACCAGCAGCGGTGTACCGGTAAACAACGTGATATAGGCACGAACCAGCCATACCAGTACCGGCGTTTTCAGTGTCAGGATAACAGTGAAAACCAACGCCAGAACCAGAGCCACCACAATCGAGGCGACCGTCAGCGTCAGGCTGGTGTGCAGCCCTTTCAGTAGTTCAGGTAAATACTCAAGCATTAGCCTGGTCTCCGCTCAAAACGTGTCGCGCGCAGGTCAATGCGTTTGAGAATGTACTGACTCACCAGCGTAATCACCAGGTAAATAGCCGCCGCGACGATGTACCAGGTAAAGGGTTCCTGAGTACGGGTCGCAATGCTCTTCGTTTGTAGCATCAGATCGTTCACGCTGATGAGGCTAACCAGCGCGGTATCTTTCAGCAACACCAGCCACTGGTTACCCAGACCCGGCAGGGCATGGCGCCACATTTGCGGCATCACCAGGCGAAAGAAAATCGCGGTTTTAGATAAACCCAGCGCCTGGCCTGATTCCCATTGTCCAAGCGGAACCGCTTTCAACGCACCGCGCAGCGTTTGTGAGGCATAGGCTGCGTAAAGCAATGACAGCGCAATCACACCGCACAGGAAGGGGCTGACGTCGAAGTTTTCAATCTGCATCTGAACGGGGATTTGTACGAACCCAAGGTTGATCGTAAAGCCATCGGCCAGCGTAAGCAGCAGTTGAGAGGAACCGAAATAGATAAACAGAACGACCAGAATTTCTGGTAACCCGCGCAGGATAGTGACCAGCGCTGAACCTGCCCATGCCACCGGACGCCATTTTACAGACTCCCAGACGGCAAAGAACATGGCGAGCGCAAGGCCAATAATCAGCGCACAAACGGCAAGGCCGACGGTCATCCCGGCGGCGCTTGCTAAAGGAAAAAATTCATTCATCAAATATTACTTCTGGAACCATTTGTTATAGATGGTTTCGTAAGTCCCATCTTTCTTCACTTTTTCCAGCGCAGCGTTAAATTTCTGCTGCAGCTCGGTATTACCCTGGCGCACAGCAATGCCCAGACCGGTACCGAAGTAATCTTTATCCGTCACTTTATCGCCAACGGCAGCCAGTTTCGGGTTGTCTTTCAGCCATTCCGTTACCACTGCGGTATCACCAAAGACGCCATCAATACGACCGTTTTGCAGATCCAGTTTGGCATTCTGATAGCTGTCATATGGCACGGTAGTCACTTCCGGATGTTTATCCATGATGAATTTTTGGTGCGTGGTACCGTTCTGTACGCCGACTTTTTTGCCTTTCAGCTGGTCGATGCTGGTGTATTTACCCTGCTGGCCGACAAACAGCGCAGAGTTGTCGTAGTAAGGTGTCGTGAACAGTACCTGCTTTTCACGCTCTGGTGTGATGTCCATACCGGCCATTACCGCGTCAAAACGGCGGAACTTCAGGCTGGGGATCAGGCTGTCGAAGGCCTGATTGGTGAATGTACATGTGGCGTCAATCTCTTTACACAGCGCATTCGCCAAATCAACGTCAAAGCCCACGATCTTGTTATTAGCATCGATGGATTCAAACGGAGGATAGGACGCTTCGGTAGCGAAACGAATGGTTTGGGCTGCGGTAGCGGAAAGACTAAAACCTGCGATTAGCGCGGCAATCAGAACTTTTTTCATTGTATTGTCCCGAATCTTAGTGAGAAAGATAGTTTTTAAACGCTTCGGTTTGCGGGTTGGCAAAGCAGCTCGCATCCCCAAACTCGACGATATGACCGTTTTCCATATACACCACACGACTGGCTGTTTTACGTGCAACTTCCACTTCGTGGGTGACGATCACCTGAGTAATGTTGGTTTCCGCCAGCTCACGAATGATGCTGACGATTTGGGCCGTGATTTCCGGGTCAAGCGCTGCGGTAGGTTCGTCAAACAGCAGCACCTGTGGTTCCATCATCAACGCACGGGCAATCGCCACACGCTGCTGCTGACCGCCGGACAGGTGCAGCGGGTAGCGATCGCTGTAAGGCTTCAGGCGCAGACGCTCAAGCAGTTTTTCAGCACGCGCCAGCGCTTGTTCTTTCGTCAGACCAAGTACGCGGCAGGGCGCTTCAATGAGGTTTTGCTGTACCGTCAGGTGCGGCCATAGATTGTATTGCTGAAAGACCATGCCTACGTTTTGACGCAGCTCACGAATGGCTTTATCTGATGGGGTTTTCGTGAAGTCGAAGCGGTTACTCGCAATAGAGAGCGTGCCCGAGCGCGGCATCTCAAGCAGATTGAGTACACGCAGTAGCGAGCTTTTCCCGGCTCCACTTGGGCCAAGTAACACCAGTGTTTCACCCTGAGGGCAATCCAGCGTGATATCGAACAGCGCCTGATGTGCGCCGTAGAAGCAGTTAATGCCGTTTAATTGAATACTCATTGACACTCGTATACTGGCAGTCTGATAGCTATTGAAGCCGCAGATACTACCTTTGACAGAATAGTTATGCAATATTTATGCGTTAAAAGTTAAATGCGAACCGCATTCTTATCTAAACATAGCACAAAATAGCGGGGTCACCAGTGGGCAAGAATAATTGTCGGCATTCTATGCAGAATGCCAGACAATTTATGGGTGTTATGATTTGATGAGCTGAATGGGGAGATTAGCGGTTTTCGACGGACTGGCGCAGTGTCCCGGCTGGCGCGTGCACGCTACCGCCCAGATAGCGGACATCGTCAACGACCCAGCACTGGCCTTCGCGGATCATCAACACTTCATCACGCCAGCTTTGGTCGCCCTGTTTAAGCTCTACGCGCAGCGGAATATTGCGTGCATCACTATTCGGAATAGTCGATGCGCTGGCGACGCTGGCGCTGTCCGGTAACGTGGCGCGACTGGAGAACGGATCGCTGTTAAACAGTTCGCGATGCGCGTTATCACGGCTGGCATCGTTCAGCAGTTTAGCCAGGTTGTCGCTGAGGTACGGGCGAAGGGCGGTAATGTCATTGTTTCGATGCTGAATACGGTAATCATAGAATTGTTGAGCCACGCTGTCTGGCCCGCCTTCTACGCATGAACCGCTACGCGTGTCGTTATCTTTATAGACCGGCGTCACGGTAGTACAGGCGCTGAGAAGAAGTGCACAGGGAACCAGCAGAGAGAGTTTCGAGTAGCGCATAATGATTTCCTTATTAGCTTTCTACGATTAGTGTTCTACGTTGATAGAATATATCCTTTCAATGATAGTGGATCGGTTTGATAATGCTTTTGAGATCGTGCTCTTAGCACTATAAGGAGATTAACCATGCAGTTTTCGACCACCCCTACACTTGAAGGGCAGAGCATCGTGGAATACTGCGGTGTGGTAACCGGTGAAGCTATTCTGGGTGCAAATATCTTCCGCGATTTCTTTGCGGGTATCCGTGATATCGTCGGCGGGCGCTCCGGCGCATATGAAAAAGAACTACGTAAAGCGCGTGAAATTGCCTTCCAGGAACTCGGTGAACAAGCCAAAGCATTGGGCGCTGATGCGGTTGTCGGTATCGATATTGATTACGAGACGGTCGGGAAAGATAGCAGTATGCTGATGGTAAGCGTCAGCGGTACCGCGGTAAAAACTCGCCGATGAACCGTCTGCTGTGGTTGCTGGCGTTCACGCTGCTGTTGACCGGGTGTGCCGGCGAGAAAGGGGTTATCGATAAAGACGGGTATCAGTTAGATACCCGCCGTCAGGCTCAGGCGGCCTATCCACGCATTAAGGTGTTGGTTATTCATTACACCGCAGATGATTTTGATTCATCGCTGGCTACGCTGACGGATAAAAACGTCAGTTCACATTATTTGATCCCGGCAGTGCCGCCGTTGTATCACGGCAAGCCGCGTATCTGGCAACTGGTCCCGGAAAAAGATTTGGCCTGGCATGCGGGGATTAGCTTCTGGCGTGGCGCCACGCGCATCAACGACACATCGATTGGTATTGAGCTGGAAAACCGCGGCTGGCAAAAGTCGGCGGGAACGAAATATTTCACCCCGTTTGAAGCAACACAAATCCAGGCGCTGATCCCGCTGGCAAAGGATATTATTGCCCGTTATGACATCAAGCCACAAAACGTCGTGGCTCATGCGGATATTGCGCCACAGCGTAAAGATGATCCCGGTCCCCTGTTTCCGTGGCGTGAGCTGGCAGCGCAAGGTATTGGCGCGTGGCCGGATGCGCAGCGCGTCACGTTTTATCTCGCCGGACGTGCGCCTCATACGCCGGTAGATATCGCCCCGTTGCTTGATGTGTTGTCGCGCTATGGCTACGACGTTAAACCTGAAATGACGCCACGTGAACAACAACGGGTGATTATGGCGTTCCAGATGCACTTCCGTCCGGCGTTGTGGAACGGCGTGGCGGATGCTGAAACCCAGGCGATTGCCGAGGCGTTACTGGAGAAATACGGGCAGGGTTAACGCAGATCACCGATGCCTGATGGATCTAGCCAACGGTTAGTTCGGGCAGGTATGTAAGCCGGATAAGGCGCTTGCGCCGCCATCCGGCAATGGCAACCCGCTTAACGTGGTAACTTGCCGTGGTCGCGCAACCAGGCCGCGGTACGTTCAATCCCTTCGTCCAGCGTGACTACGGGCTGATAGCCTAACTCCTCCTGAGCGCGCGTTGTATCCAGCGTAAAATCAAAATTAAGCTTCGACACACCGTAATGCGTGAGTTTGGGTTCTTTAGCCGATTTATTACCAAGACGCTCCATGCTGCGGGCGATCATGTCCAGCATCGGATAAGGAACCGAACGAATACGGCAATCAATATTCAGCTCATCAATGAGCTTCTGCACGATGCTGCGCAGGGTGCGATGCTCGCCGTTGGTAATGTTATAGGCACGACCTGACGGCAGTTTATCGCAGGTTGTCTGACTTGCCAGCCACATCGCATGCACCGCGTTCTCGTAGTAGGTCATATCTACCAGCGCACTTCCGCCGTGCGGCAACAGAATGCTGCCGTAGTGATGCATCATATGCGCCAGACGCGGGATAAACACTTTATCATGAGGGCCGAACAGACTTTGCGGACGCAAGACCGTAAAACGGGTCTGCGGGTTGGCCTGCGCTAACAGCGCAATAACCTCTTCACCAGCGGCTTTGCTGCGGGCGAATTCGTTGGCGAAGCGATGTGGGCGGAAGTCCTCTTTGATATCACGATGGTGGTGATAGTCAAAATACAGTGATGGAGAGGAGATATGAATAAAGTTACGCACACCCCAGGCAACGGCCCACTCGCCCAGACGACGGGTAGCACGGACGTTGGCCAGATCGAAGGCTTCCTGCGTGCCCCACGGTGAGGTGAAACTGGAGCAGTGCCATAGTGTGTCGATACCTGCGAGCATCACTTTTGCCTGCGAAGAGACCAGCTCGGTCAGATCCGCATGGACAAATTCTGCTCCCATTTTTTCCAGCAGCTTACCCATCGCTTCGTTGCGACCGGTGGCTCTGACGCTGATGCCTTTTCCGCACAAAAACTCAACCGCGTTTCGGCCCAAGCCGCTGGTGGCTCCGGTAACCAGTACCTTCATATCAATCCACTGTGTTTAAAAAACGTCGTGCGCATTCTTCCGTGAAATACGCTCGTATGCAATGGGAAACATGAAAGAATACAGTCTCTTTTTATCATTAGTCTGTGATTTGTTCTGCAAGTTTGGCAATACGCTTCGCCATCCCTCTGAAAATGAACAAGTGCGCCGGGATCATCAATAGCCAATAGAAGAGACCGGGCATCCCGTGCGGGTGCCACCATGCCCGGACATCAATGCGTCGGTGATCGTCTTTTTCTTCCAGCGTAAAGCTCAGGCGACCGAGGCCAGGGGCCTTCATGCCAAACAGCAGAGTAAGCTGCTTTTCCGGTTCAACGATGATGACTTTCCAGCTATCAACGGTATCACCAACCTGCAAAAATGGGTGTTGGGGCCGACCTTTCGCCAGCTTGTGACCTACTAACAGGTCTAACGCCGCACGTGTCTTCCACAAAATGTTGCCAAAGAAATAACCTTCTTTACCACCGAGCCGGTTCACGACCTGCCACAACGCTTTCCGGCTGGCGGAGGTCTCCACGCTAAAACCGGCTTGTTTGGCAAAATACCCATATTCAGGACGCCAGCGTGCAAACGCCTGAGCGTCGTAACCCCAGTCGCTGGAGTTGACCAGCTTCTCTTCTTCTTTGAGTGTGCTGCGTACCGCATCGTCAAAGGCGATAAGCTTTTGGGGTATCAATGTCCTCAGTTCAGTGTCATCGGCCAGCAGATCGTGTTTCAGACCCTGTATCAGCGCTTTTGCGGTGGTGGGGGGAACCGAAGTGATGACATTTAAAAACCAGACGGAGATCCAGCGGGTCGGAAAGGGGATAGGGACCAACAGCCGATGCTTACCGCTGACGGCCATAAAGTGCTCAAACTGCTCCTGGTAGCTTAATACCTGCGGGCCTGCGGCTTCGAGTACGCGGTGTTTGCTTGCCGGATGGTCCAACAACGCCACCAGGTAATACATCAGGTTTTCCAGCGCGATAGGCGTGGTGCGAGAGCGTACCCAGCGTGGCGGGGTTAACACAGGTAGGTTATAGACCATGTCGCGCATGACTTCAAACGCAGCGGAACCCGCGCCAACGATAATGCCTGCTCGTAGCTCAGTCACCGGTACACCGGATTCGCGCAGCGTATCTGCGGTAATCTGGCGCGCACGCAGGTGATCGGACTGCTCATGTCTGGGAGCCTGCAATGAGCTCAGGAAGATCAGTTGTTTGACCGGGGTGGTACGCAGCGCATCGCGCACGTTTTCTGCGACCAGGCGCTCATGGGCAATAAAGTCGCCCCCTTCGCCCATGCCATGAACCAGATAGTAAACGGTATCAATACCCGCCAGCAGCGGTGGCAAAGTATCCGGTACATTTAAATCGATCTTATGACAGTTAACGTTGGTCAGTTGCTGCTTTTCCAGCCGCTCAATGCGGCGTGCCGCAGCCAGCACCTGATGCCCTTGCTGGCCGAGCGCCTGAACCAGATGCTGACCAATGTAGCCACTGGCACCAAGAACTAAAATCCGTTGCGGCACACCTGACTCCTTAGCGGGTTAAAAAAGCGCGCCAGTGGGCGACGACTTCAGCAAGCTGTGCACGTGACACGTCCAGATGCATCACCAGACGCACAATCGGGGAGGCGTTAATCAGCACGCCATGTGCCTTCATATACTCGCCCAGTGCTGTGGCATGTTCTTCGCCAACACGGATAAACAGCATGTTGGTGTCGTGACGCATGACATCCGCTCCCGCTTCACGCAACTGCTCTGCCATCCAGGCCGCGTTGTCGTGGTCGTCTTGTAAGCGCGCGACGTTATTTTTCAGTGCATACAGTCCGGCAGCCGCCAGAATCCCGGCCTGACGCATTCCGCCGCCGGTCATTTTGCGCCAGCGAATCGCGCGTTTGATGTAGTCATGACTGCCGACCAGCAGTGAACCCACTGGCGTTCCCAGACCTTTGGAAAGGCAAATTGTGAACGAGTCGCAGTATTGAGTAACGTCTTTTAACTCACAGCCATAGGCGACGATGGCGTTAAAAATTCGTGCACCATCAACGTGCAGGGCAAGGTTTCGCTCACGGGTAAATTCCCAGGCATCCTTCAGGTACTCACGTGGCAACACTTTACCGTTGTGGGTGTTTTCCAGGCTGAGCAGGCGGGTACGGGCAAAATGAATATCGTCGGCTTTGATTTTTGCGGCTACTTTGTCCAGTGGCAGAGAACCGTCTGGGGCAGCATCAATAGGCTGGGGTTGGATACTTCCGAGCACTGCGGCGCCGCCCGCTTCATATAAGTAGTTATGAGCACCCTGACCGGCGATATATTCCTCGCCGCGCTGGCAATGGCTGAGTAACGCAACCAGATTAGCCTGGGTGCCGGTAGGCAGGAAAATAGCAGCTTCTTTGCCAGAAAGTTCAGCGGCGTAGTGCTGAAGGGCGTTAACGGTAGGGTCATCTCCGTAAACATCGTCCCCGACCGGGGCTGCCATCATCTCTTCCAGCATGGCGCGACTCGGGCGGGTGACGGTATCACTGCGTAAATCAATCACGGGCATTCCTTTTTAAGTGAGGTAATGCCCTCTGTTTTACCTGAGCCAGTTAGTTTTCGCCAGTTCGATCACTTCATCACCGCGTCCACTGATGATCGCGCGCAGCATATACAGGCTAAATCCCTTCGCTTGTTCGAGTTTTATTTGTGGTGGAATGGCGAGCTCTTCTTTCGCCACAACGACATCGACCAGCACGGGACCATCGATTGACATGGCGCGTTGCAGGGCTTCATCGACCTCAGAGGATTTCTCAACGCGGATGCCGGTAATACCACAGGCTTCGGCAATCCGTGCGAAGTTGGTGTCGTGTAGTTCTGTTCCGTCGGTCAGATAACCACCCGCCTTCATCTCCATTGCCACAAAACCCAGTACGCTGTTGTTGAAGACGATTATCTTCACCGGGAGTTTCATTTGTACAACCGAGAGAAAATCGCCCATTAACATGCTGAAGCCACCATCGCCGCACATCGCGACGACCTGACGACCTGGTTCAGTCGCCTGCGCACCCAGCGCTTGTGGCATGGCGTTTGCCATTGAACCGTGGTTAAACGATCCTAGCAGGCGGCGTTTACCGTTCATTTTCAGATAGCGTGCGGCCCACACTGTCGGTGTGCCTACATCA
This sequence comes from Citrobacter sp. U14242, assembly GCF_046555775.1. Lineage (NCBI taxonomy): Bacteria > Pseudomonadati > Pseudomonadota > Gammaproteobacteria > Enterobacterales > Enterobacteriaceae > Citrobacter > Citrobacter sp. U14242. Next base: position 162,495 of record NZ_JBKGLW010000010.1, on the reverse strand, counting down.
CAGGTAAAGATTGCGTCGTCCGCGGCAAAATGGCTGATTTGTTGTGCCAGATATTGTGGATGAATGGCTTTATCGCTGGGTTTGGCTAAATCATCCAGCCCTTTGCGTGCATCGCGATAGTGCTCCAGCGCTTTGTCCAAAAATTGCCGATCGGTTTTTTCTTCTACCTGTGAAAGCAGGGCGCGAAGCGTGGATTTAATATCGCCCACCAGCGCCATATCCACTTTACTGTGTGCGCCAATGCTCGCCGGGTTGATATCAATCTGGATAATTTTGGCATCGGTAGGGTAGAACGGACGATAAGGGAACTGAGTGCCGAGTAAGATCAGCGTGTCGGCATTCATCATGGTATGGAACCCGGAAGAAAAGCCGATTAATCCGGTCATACCGACGTCGTAAGGGTTGTCGTATTCAACGTGCTCTTTACCACGCAGAGCGTGAACAATCGGGGCTTTGATTTTAGCGGCAAATTCGACCAGCTCTTTATGTGCCCCGGCACAACCGCTGCCGCACATCAGGGCAATGTTGCGGGAATAACGCAGCAGTTGCGCCAGCTTTTTAATTTCTTCTTCTGCTGGCGTAACCACCGGCAGCGGTGCGTGATACCAGTGCGTACTGGCGCTTTCCGGCGCGGGTTTCAGCGCGACGTCGCCAGGTAAGACAACTACCGAGACACCGCGGTTTAATACGGCTTTTCGCATCGCAATCGCCAGTACCTGGGGGATCTGCTCAGGACTGGAAACCAGCTCGCAATAATGGCTACATTCGCGGAACAACTCCTGCGGGTGGGTCTCCTGAAAATAACCACTGCCTATCTCACTGGAAGGAATATGTGCCGCAATTGCCAGCACCGGGACATGGTTTCGGTGGCAATCAAACAGGCCGTTAATCAGGTGCAGGTTTCCCGGTCCGCATGAACCGGCACAAACGGCCAGTTCACCGGTCAGTTGGGCTTCTGCCCCTGCGGCAAAAGCGGCAACCTCTTCATGGCGGGTTGGCATCCAGTCAATCGTTCCCATACGATTCAGACTATCGCTGAGGCCATTCAGTGAGTCGCCCGTCACACCCCAAATACGTTTAACGCCAGCTTGTTCAAGGGTTTTAGCAATAAAAGCAGCAACCGTTTGTTTCATGGTTTTCCATCTCCTTTAATGTGATACCGGTTACAAGTTTAGATGAAGATAATAGTTATGCTTCTCATTACCCCCTTATTTTCGGCAGCTTACATTTCACGAAAATAAAGCGTAGTTTGGCATAAGACATGGTAAAACAAGGAATGAATTCAAATGGTTACAAACCTATTAAATGCAGTTAACCGGATGCTGACGCACGAGGATTTTGGCAAGTTTTTGTTACGCCTTGCTGTTGGCGGGCTGATGCTGTTCCATGGACTGCATAAACTGTTCGCGGGTATTGATGGCATCAGTGGCATGCTGATAGCGAAAGGATTCCCCGGCTTTATTGCTTACGGTGTCTTGCTGGGGGAGGTTGTTGCGCCTTGCCTGATTATTCTTGGGATCCTGACACGCCCGGCGGCATTAGGGCTGGCGTTTACAATGATTGTGGCGTGGCTGATGGTCGGGATGGGAGAAACCTGGTCTCTGGACAAAACTGGTGCCTGGGCGATTGAGAGTCTGGTGTACTTTTTTATTGGCGCGATGGCGGTGGCGTTTCTGGGCGCAGGAAAATATGCCCTGGGCGGCAATTCAGCCTGGCGGTGATAAATGGCCGGATGACGGTATTAATACTTCATCCGGCCTACAACGGTTCTTGTAGACCGGATAAGTATGCCATCCGGCAATGACTATTTACGCAAGTACCAGATCGCCCTGCGGATGACAGGAACAAGCCAGAACGTAGCCTTCCGCAATTTCTGCATCGGTCAGCGTCATGGTGCTGCTGACCGTGTAGTTACCATCAACCACTTTGGTTTTGCAGCAACCGCACACGCCTGCGCGACAGGCGGCAACGACCGGAACCTTATTGCTTTCCAGTGCTTCCAGTAGCGTCGTGCCAACCGGCGCATAGAACTCTTGTGCGGGTTGCAGCTTGGTGAACTTCAGGCCGCTGGTTGCCGCTTCGGCCACCGGAGTGAAGAACTGCTCTTTAAAGAAGCGTGTTACGCCAAGCGCTTTCACTTCTTTTTCGACCAGATCCATATACGGGGCCGGGCCACAGGTCATCACGGTACGTGAGGTCAGATCCGGGACGTTCTTCAGCAGTTCGGTGGTTAGTCGACCGGAAACAAAACCCTGAGTGGCATTGTTTTCAGCGACTAATGTTACCGGATACTCACGCCATTCATCGGCAAAGATGACATCTTCTGGCGAGCGAACGTTGAAAATCACCTGCACGTCGGCTTGTGGACGGTACTTCGCCAACCAGCGACGCATCGACATGATTGGCGTTACGCCACAGCCGGCAGCCAGCATCAGGAACTTGTCTTCGGCTTTATCTTCACAGGTAAATTCACCCATGGCATCGGACAGCCAGATGTAGTCGCCGCGCTTCACGTCGCGGGTTAACCACTGAGAACCTGCACCGTCGTCAATGCGGCGGATGGTCAGCGTGATGTACTCGCTTACGCCCGGCGTTGAAGAGATAGTGTAAGCACGCAGCGTATCCGCTGAGTTACGTACGCTGACCAGTGCATACTGCCCGGCACGATAGGGATAATAGTCGTGGCAGAGCAACGAAATTGTCCACACATCCGGCGTTTCCTGATGGATGTGATGAACCTGCATCCGCCACGGGCACTGATGGGTTGGCATTGTCATTCTTTACTCCTTACGCGCTCAGCAACTGCTTCATGTCTTCTTCAACGGTGGTCACGGAACGCAGACCAAATTTCTCGTTGAGTACAGCCAGCAGATCGGGTGTGAAGAAGCCAGGTGCCGTTGGGCCAGTCACGATGTTTTTCACACCCAGAGACAGCAGGGTCAGCAGAATAACAATCGCTTTCTGTTCGAACCAGGAGAGCACCAGTGACAACGGCAGGTCGTTCACGCCACAGCCCAGTTTCTCAGCCAGAGTGACGGCCAGGATAATGGCAGAGTAGGCATCGTTACACTGACCGGCATCGACCAGACGCGGCAGACCTTCGATATCGCCGAATTCCAGTTTGTTGAAACGGTATTTACCACAGGCCAGCGTCAGGATCAGGCAGTCGTCCGGTACGCTGGTGGCGAAGTCGGTAAAGTAGTTACGTTCGCCGCGTGCACCGTCGCAGCCGCCAACCAGGAAGATGTGACGCAGTTTTTCGCGGCTCACCAGGTCGATCAGCGTATCAGCGGCACCCAGCAGCGTCTGACGACCGAAACCGACGGTGATCAGATGAGGAATTTCGCTGTACGGGAAGCCAGCCATCTGCTGCGCCTGAGCAATAACCGGACCGAAATCATCACCTTCGAGGTGGCTCACACCCGGCCAACCGACGATGCTACGGGTCCAGATGCGGTCATCATATGCGCCAACGGTTGGATCGATGATGCAGTTAGAGGTCATGACGATTGGGCCAGGGAAACGAGCAAATTCAACCTGCTGGTTCTGCCAGCCGCTGCCGTAGTTACCGATCAGGTGCTTGAATTTACGCAGTTCCGGATAGCCGTGCGCCGGCAGCATTTCACCGTGGGTATAGACGTTAACGCCGGTACCTTCGGTCTGCTCCAGCAGGTTGTACAGATCTTTCAGGTCGTGACCAGAGATCAGGATGCATTTGCCTTCGGTCGCTTTCACGTTGACCTGGGTTGGCGTTGGGTGACCGTATTTGGTGGTTTCACCGGCATCCAGAATGCTCATTACTTTGAAGTTCATCTGGCCGATTTCCATTGAGCACTCCAGCAGAGCGTTCATATCGGAAGGCCAGGTACCCAGCCATGCCATGATTTTGTGGTACTGCGCGTAGATATCGTTGTCGTACTGACCGAGAACGTGTGCGTGCTCCATGTAAGCTGCCGCACCTTTCAGGCCGTACAGGCACAGCAGACGCAGGCCGAGAATGTTCTCGCCGATGGTCGCTTTGTCTTTATTCGGGGTAAACTCAGCGGCCTGACGTTGCAGGTCGCCCAGATCGTCGCTGACCAGTTGCAGGTCGGCCATCGGGTTTTCAACCGTTGCGTTAGCATCAATGTTCAGGCATTGCGCTTTCAGTGCATCGCGCATGGCGATAGCTTCACGAGCATAGCCAACAATACGCGGGGAATCGAAGTTAACGTTGGTCAGCGTAGAGAAGAATGCACGCGGCGCGAAGTTATCAACGTCATGGTCGATGATGCCGTATTCACGTGCTTTAACAGCCCATGCAGACAGACCTTGTAGGGAAGCAATCAGCAGATCCTGCAGATCGGAGGTTTCAGCAGTTTTACCGCACATACCCTGCGCGTAAGAGCAGCCGTTTCCTGCCGGAGTACGGATGGTTTGTTCACATTGCACACAAAACATGGTCACACCTTTTAAAGTTATATTTGATATACATGTTTAAGGTTATGCCTGCGCGCGAAGGGATTAAAGGGATTTCTGATACAACTTGCAGGGAGATTGATTTAGCGCAATTTTGGCGGTAGCTGACTACCGCCAGAGAGGTATTTGTCTGTGTATCAGGCGGAGAAAAAGGCCATTAACAGAGGTACTAACAGGCTAAGAATAAAGCCGTGCACAATGGCTGCGGGAACCATCTCCAGACCACCACTGCGTTGCAAGACGGGCAGCGTGAAATCCATTGATGTCGCCCCGCAAAGACCCAATGCGGTTGAACGACTGCGGACCACCAGTCCAGGAATCAGCATAATGGCAATCAACTCACGCGCCAGGTCGTTAAAAAAGGCGGCGCTGCCAATTACTGGACCGAATGATTCGGTCAACAAAATGCCTGACAGGGAATACCAGCCAAAACCCGAGGCCATCGCCAGGGCGGTTTTCAGCGGCAGACCGAGGAGCAGCGCATTAATGACGCCGCCCAGCAGAGAGCTGGCTACTACGACGACGGCAACAATCATGCCCCGACGGTTCAGTACGATCTGCTTTAATGTCATACCACTGTTTCGCAGTTGGATCCCAACCAGGAATAATAAAAAGATCAGCGTATATTCGCTGGCTTCGGTCGCGTGCTGCAGCATCGACAATCCGGTAAGACCCAACAGAAAACCCAGCACCACGACACCGCAAAGCTGTAGCGACTCAAGCGCCATCGCGATTCGGGAGGGGAGCTTCTCTTGTTGGTGGCTGTGTCGCCAGGGGAGTGAGCGCTCCAGCCACAGCAGCGCTGCGATATTACACAGCAGAATGACCGTCACACTGACGGCAGAATAATAAAAAATGGATAACAGATTACTGGCGAGATTATCCAGAAACGCCAGACTGATCCCCATAAAAAAGAGAATAAGGTAGACGATCCAACTTAACAGCCGGTTGATGAGTTTTAATGCGGCTCTGTGTCGAAGCGGAATGAGGTAACCCACAATAAGGGGGACCAGAATGATTAACAGTCCTGAAAACATGAAAACCAGATCCTTGCTGAGAAGTAAGACGAAATGCGCCTGCACACACTACTGAAAGCAAAGAGGGGAGTAAAGTTGCAAATTAAAGGAAATATAGCGAGGGGAAAAAAGGCCTGACAGTTCATCAGGCCTTGTTGTTAGCGATTAATCACGTTTTTCCAGCAGGGTGCGGTAAATAAGGCCGCCGACGATCCCGCCGATAATCGGCATAACCCAGAATAACCAAAGCTGTTGTAATGCCCAGCCGCCCTGGAAGATAGCAACCGCGGTGCTACGTGCCGGGTTTACGGAGGTATTGGTGACCGGGATACTGATCAGGTGAATCAACGTTAAGGCAAGACCGATTGCAATTGGCGCAAAACCTGCCGGAGCATGTTTATCGGTCGCACCATGGATCACTAATAAGAAACCTGCGGTCAGGACGATTTCAATTACGATGGCAGAAAGCATGGAATATCCGCCAGGCGAATGCTCTCCGTAACCGTTTGAGGCGAAACCACTGGCTGCTGCATCAAAACCGGCTTTGCCGCTGGCAATGAGATAAAGTACCGCTGCTGCTACAATGCCGCCCACAACCTGAGCAATAACATAACCAATAACGTCTTTCGCCGGGAAGCGACCACCAGCCCATAAGCCGAATGTCACTGCCGGGTTAAAATGGCCACCTGAAATATGACCCACAGCGAATGCCATGGTTAATACTGTCAGACCAAACGCCAGGGCGACACCGGCAAACCCAATACCTAACTCCGGGAAAGCCGCGGCCAGAACGGCACTACCACACCCACCAAAAACAAGCCAAAACGTGCCGAAGAACTCGGCTGCTAATTTCCTGAACATAACCACCTCAATTAAAAGTTCCGGGTTAGTTTTTCTATCCCGGTATTTCATCGCTAAAAGGGACGATGATTAAAGAGCGCTTATTCTAGAAAAAAATCTCATCCCTTCGCCACTTAAATTAATAAAAAAATTTGATTTAAGGCAATGTGATGCGAATCCTTTTTGGATTTCAGGTGAATAAAGCATAGTTCAGTTATCAGAAATCGGATTATTGACGTCTGAAATTATATTCAAAAGTAATTTTTAAAGAGAATATTCTTAACTCTTCTATTTATCTGCGGATGATATCGGGTGTTCTGAGCACCCGCTTACCGTTATACTCCTGATAACTTGAAGGAAAAAGTGAGCATTTCCGGAGGCTATATGATTCTCGAACGCGTTGAGATTGTTGGGTTTCGTGGTATTAATCGGCTGTCGTTGATGCTGGAGCAGAACAACGTGCTGATTGGGGAGAACGCGTGGGGTAAGTCCAGCCTGCTGGATGCGTTAACCCTGTTGTTGTCGCCAGAGTCGGATTTGTACCATTTTAACCGCGAAGATTTCTGGTTCCCGCCGGGTGACATCCAGGGCCGGGAACATCATCTGCATATTGTCCTGACGTTTCGTGAATCTCAACCGGGTCGCCATCGTGTGCGCCGATATCGCCCGTTAGAAGCGTGCTGGTCGATGTGCTCCGATAACTATCACCGTATTTTCTATCGACTGGAAGGTGAGTGCGCTGATGACGGCAGCGTCCTGACATTACGCAGTTTCCTTGATGGCGAAGGCCACCCGTTACCCCTCGACAATATTAACGATCAGGCGCGTCATCTGGTGCGTTTGATGCCAGTATTACGTTTACGTGATGCGCGTTTTATGCGGCGGATCCGTAATGGCACGGTGCCGGATTCAGCGGATGTTGAAGTGACTGCGCGTCAACTGGATTTTATGGCGCGTGAGTTGGCCACCCGACCGCAGAATCTGACGGATGGGCAGATTCGCCAGGGGCTGTCAGCGATGGTTCAACTGCTGGAGCACTACTTTTCGGAACAAGGTTCTGGCCAGTCCCGCTATCGTCTGATGCGCCGACGCTCCAACAACGAGCAACGCAGCTGGCGTTATCTGGATATTATCAACCGTATGATTGATAAACCTGGAGGGCGCACGCACCGTGTGATTCTGCTGGGGCTGTTTTCCACGCTATTACAGGCTAAAGGGTCGCTAAGGCTGGATAAAGACGCTCGTCCGTTGCTACTGGTAGAAGATCCTGAAACGCGGTTACACCCCATTATGTTGTCTGTTGCCTGGCAACTGTTGAACCTGCTTCCCCTGCAGCGAGTGACGACGACCAACTCTGGTGAATTGTTGTCACTCACGCCCGTGGAACATGTTGTCCGACTGGTACGAGAATCTTCCCGTGTTGCCGCCTGGCGACTGGGACCGGGAGGACTCAATGCGGAAGATGGGCGGCGCATTGCCTTCCATATCCGTTTTAATCGGGCGTCTTCACTGTTTGCCCGTTGCTGGCTGTTGGTGGAGGGCGAAACAGAAACATGGGTCATCAACGAGCTGGCTCGTCAGTGCGGGCATCACTTTGATGCTGAAGGGATTAAAGTCATTGAATTTGCCCAGTCTGGGCTTAAACCACTGGTGAAGTTTGCTCGCCGGATGGGAATTGAATGGCATGTGCTGGTTGATGGCGATGAGGCGGGGAAAAAGTATGCGGCCACGGTACGCAGCCTGTTGAACGATGACAAAGAGGAAGAGCGTGAGCATTTGACCATGTTACCCGCGCTGGACATGGAACACTTTATGTACCGCCAGGGGTTCTCGGATGTTTTTCATCGGGTGGCGCAAATACCGGAAAATGTGCCGATGAATATGCGCAAAATTATAGCGAAGGCGATCCATCGCTCGTCAAAACCGGATCTGGCGATTGAAGTGGCAATGGAAGCGGGGCGACGCGGTGTTGAAGCGGTGCCAACGTTGCTGCGGAAAATGTTTTCCCGCGTGCTGTGGTTAGCACGCGGGCGAGCGGATTAGCGGCGGAACATGACTGATAACTGCGAGTGGATACTGTCGAGTAACTGATAGCGGCGGCGATATTCCGCGCGCTTCTTACTGGCAATATCGGCTTCGCTTTTACGCGCCAGCGTACGCGGAATATGATAGTAACCATTGCTGTCACATTCGCCGCCAACTGACTCCCAAAATGAATTGTAGTCAGAATGAATAACCTTGTTTTTATCATGGTAACGCTGGCTGCGAAAAATATGCTGGTCACTACTGACTGCCAGTACCTGTTCAATATTCAATTGTTCTGCAAAACGACAAATAGCTTCCATTACAATGCGTTTAGGAAACAAACCATGGCATGATTTCGTCGCTTTTTGAATTTCTTCGTGCGGCATTAATCGGTTACCCCCCTGCAAGCCACCAATAAAAAGCGCGCTGCGTCCTTCATAGTTGCACAGGGTGAAGGTCATTTCTGCTAATGTCTCGCCCTCACTATTACGGACAAGAATGGTGCTTTCACCTTCTTTATCGAGGGCAATAAATGAGGACATTATAATGGTGTATATTGCGCTATCTTTGCCTTCAATTTGTGCCAGTTGTAACCCATCTGCACTTAAATAATCATTAAACTCTTTCGATGAAAAAGCGTTGCGAAAAACATTGTAATGAAAACGCACGGCATCGAGTTTTGCTTTACGGTCAAGGTTGACTGCGAGATACGCGCGATGCAGACGAACCGGTATACGGGGTTGTATCGCGAGAATTTCTTCAAGATCCGGCCATTGCGCCAGCTCAGCCATCCACTCACGTGTCAATCGTGGCATCAGCAATGAGCGCCATACAAACTTACGGCGAAAGCTTCGTTGATGCCAAAATTTACCTGGCCGCCATTGTCCGGTTGTCAGACGACAAAAAAGACTAAAACTTGTGGCGGGTCTGGAAGAATGAAAAGTGCTTTCTGTTAGCTGACTCATAATAACAATCCAATAGATACTCTGATACTAATTTCAGCACAGCGGACCTTAACGGTTCATCAATAACTCTGTTATTCTTTGCACTTTTCAACGCCTGTTAATTTATCGTTGATGTTTATCACTCCACTCTGGTGGGCGTATTGGGGGACACTGGGACATTTTATGAAGCTCAAGGGAAAAATTAAAAAACGATATTTTCTCCTCGCCATCATCATTATTGTGGCGATGATTTCACTTTGGCGAACGCTTAATGCGCCACTGCCTCAGTATCAAACGTTAATTGTACGTCCAGGCGATCTCCAGCAAAGTGTGCTGGCCACCGGGAAACTGGATGCGTTACGCAAAGTTGATGTTGGTGCACAGGTGAGTGGGCAGTTAAAAACGCTGTCAGTAGCTATTGGCGATAAGGTTAAAAAAGATCAGTTGCTCGGCGTTATCGATCCTGAGCAGGCACAAAACCAAATCAAAGAAGTTGAAGCGACGCTCATGGAGCTGCGGGCTCAGCGTTTGCAGGCTGAAGCTGAGTGGAAACTGGCACGCGTAACGCTTTCTCGTCAGCAACAACTGGCGAAAACGCAGGCGGTTTCGCAGCAGGATCTCGACACGGCAGCGACCGAGATGGCGGTCAAACAGGCACAGATTGGCACTATTGATGCACAAATTAAGCGTAATCAGGCTTCCCTTGATACGGCAAAAACGAACCTCGATTACACGCGGATCGTCGCGCCAATGGCGGGTGAAGTGACACAAATCACCACCCTCCAGGGGCAAACCGTCATTGCCGCCCAGCAGGCGCCCAACATTTTGACGTTGGCAGATATGAGCACCATGCTGGTAAAAGCGCAGGTCTCCGAGGCAGATGTTATTCACCTGCAGCCGGGCCAAAAAGCCTGGTTTACTGTGTTGGGCGATCCGCAGACACGGTATGAAGGCGTGCTTAAAGATGTACTTCCGACGCCTGAGAAGGTGAATGACGCCATTTTCTACTATGCGCGCTTCGAAGTGCCTAACCCGAAGGGGATCCTGCGCCTTGATATGACCGCACAGGTGCACATCCAGCTCACAGACGTTAAAAATGTACTGACGATCCCGCTGTCGGCGTTGGGCGATCCTATTGGCAACAACCGCTATAACGTCCGGCTGCTGCGCAATGGTGAAACTCGCGAGCGCGAAGTGGTCATCGGCGCCCGCAATGATACCGACGTCGAAATTGTGAAAGGGTTGGAAGAGGGGGATGAAGTTATCACCGGTGAGGGTAAAGTGGGAGTAGCACAATGACGGCATTGCTTGAGTTGAGCAATATCCGCCGCAGTTACCCGTCAGGCGAGGGACAGGTCGAGGTATTAAAGGACGTCTCCTTGCGCATTCAGGCCGGGGAAATGGTGGCGATCGTCGGGGCATCAGGCTCGGGTAAATCGACGCTGATGAACATCCTGGGATGTCTGGACAAGCCTACCAGTGGAACCTATCGGGTTGCGGGGCGGGATGTTTCTACACTGGATAGCGATGCGTTAGCGCAACTGCGGCGTGAGCATTTCGGCTTTATCTTCCAGCGTTATCATTTGCTTTCACATTTAACGGCGGCACAAAATGTTGAAGTTCCGGCGGTGTATGCCGGGACTGAACGTAAGCAGCGTCTGGCTCGTGCTCAGGAATTACTTCAGCGCCTGGGGTTGGGGGACCGAGTTGATTATCAGCCTTCCCAGCTTTCTGGTGGTCAGCAGCAACGTGTCAGTATTGCGCGTGCGTTGATGAACGGGGGTCAGGTCATTCTGGCTGATGAACCCACTGGCGCGTTGGACAGCCACTCCGGCGAAGAGGTGATGGCTATTCTGCATCAGCTACGCGATCGCGGGCATACGGTAATCATCGTCACGCATGACAGCCAGGTTGCCGCCCAGGCAGAACGCGTAATTGAAATTCGTGATGGCGAGATTGTGCGTAATCCGCCACCACAAAAGCCCGCTAGCGGACGTGATATTGCTGAACCCACGGTGACGACGGCTTCTGGCTGGCGTCAGTTTGCCAGCGGCTTTCGTGAAGCATTGACCATGGCCTGGCTGGCCATGGCCGCCAACAAAATGCGTACACTGCTCACAATGCTGGGCATCATCATCGGTATCGCTTCGGTGGTATCGATTGTGGTGGTGGGTGATGCGGCAAAACAACTGGTGCTGGCAGACATCCGAGCGATTGGTACGAATACTATCGATATCTATCCGGGCAAAGATTTCGGTGATGACGATCCACAATATCAGCAGGCGCTGAAGTATGACGATTTAGTTGCGATTCAGAAGCAACCCTGGGTCAGTTCTGTTACGCCTGCGGTATCAAAGAACCTACGCCTGCGCTATGGCAATATTGATGTCGCCGCCAGTGCAAACGGTGTTAGCGGTGATTACTTCAATGTCTATGGCATGACGTTCAGTGAAGGCGCGACCTTTAATGCAGAGCAACTGGCGGGGCGGGCACAAGTGGTGGTGCTCGACAGCAATACCCGACGCCAGTTGTTCCCCAGCAAAGCAAAAGTGGTGGGTGAAGTTATTCTGGTGGGAAATATGCCAGCCACCGTCATTGGCGTTGCGGAAGAAAAACAATCGATGTTTGGCAGCAGTAAGATCCTGCGCGTCTGGCTACCATACAGCACCATGTCAGGACGGATCATGGGGCAATCGTGGTTAAACTCTATTACCGTGCGGGTAAAAGAGGGTTTTGATAGCGCCCAGGCCGAGCAGCAACTCACCCGTCTGTTATCGCTGCGTCATGGCAAAAAAGATTTCTTCACCTGGAACATGGATGGCATCTTGAAAACCGCCGAAAAAACCACACGTACATTACAGCTCTTTCTGACGCTGGTAGCGGTGATTTCGCTGGTGGTGGGTGGGATCGGCGTGATGAACATTATGCTGGTATCGGTGACAGAGCGTACGCGTGAAATCGGTATTCGGATGGCCGTGGGGGCGCGGGCCAGCGATGTGCTACAGCAGTTCTTAATTGAGGCCGTGCTGGTGTGCCTGGTGGGAGGCGCGCTCGGTATCAGTTTGTCGATGTTAATTGCCTTTACGCTACAACTGTTCCTGCCTGGGTGGGAAATTGGTTTCTCTCCTGTCGCGCTGTTAACGGCTTTCTTGTGTTCAACCGCCACCGGAATTTTGTTTGGCTGGCTTCCGGCCCGTAATGCCGCGCGTCTGGATCCCGTGGATGCTTTGGCGCGAGAATAACCTGTTGTATTGCATAATAAATAAAAATGCCAGCCTCAGGGGCTGGCATTTTGTCTGCGGGATGTACACAATGAGACAGAAGAGCTATGCGACAGCTTCTGCTTCAATGACGGGCACGATAAGACTGGCATGATTGCCTTTTGGCCCCTGGTGGACATCAAACTGGACAGACTGTCCGGCTTTTAGCGTTCTGTAACCATCCATCTGAATGGTGGAGTAATGGGCGAAGATATCTTCACCGCCGCCTTCGGGGCAGATGAAACCAAACCCTTTGGCATTATTGAACCACTTAACAGTACCCGTTTCCATACTTCGACATCCTTCGTAAATCTTATATAAGTAAGATGGAATGAACCGGTGGCGGAGTGGGGGCTGTTCAAAACCTCGCCAACTCTCGAAACTACAATTTAGAGAAATCAGGCGGGGCGTCAAGCGCCAGGCAGGTGGAATCGGGTAAAAATGCATCAAAATTTGAAGCAGTTAACGCTATTGTCGGATATGTGACAGATGTCGCGGATGACACTGATAGATGATAGTTATCTAATAATTGAGGTAGATTGATTATGCGCATAGGCTCTAGTCAGCGGCAAGTTATTCTGCCGGTAACCGTAACTGAAGATGACGACTGACAATGGGTAAGACGAACGACTGGCTGGATTTCGAACAGCTGGCGGAAGACAAATTGCGCGACGCGCTAAAACCGCCATCTATGTATAAAGTGATATTAGTCAATGATGATTACACTCCGATGGAGTTTGTTATTGACGTGTTACAAAAATTCTTTTCTTATGATGTAGAACGTGCAACGCAACTGATGCTTGCCGTTCACTATCAAGGTAAAGCCATCTGCGGCGTATTCACCGCCGAGGTTGCTGAAACCAAAGTGGCGATGGTGAACAAATATGCGAGGGAAAACGAGCATCCGTTGCTGTGTACGCTGGAAAAAGCCTGAATGCAGGCATAAATATTGGGGGAGGTGCCTATGCTCAATCAAGAACTGGAACTCAGTTTAAACATGGCTTTCGCCAGAGCGCGCGAGCACCGACATGAGTTTATGACCGTCGAGCACTTGTTACTGGCGTTGCTCAGTAACCCATCGGCCCGCGAAGCGCTGGAAGCGTGTTCTGTGGATCTGGTGGCGCTCCGTCAGGAACTCGAAGCCTTCATTGAACAAACCACACCCGTATTGCCTGCCAGCGAAGAAGAGCGCGATACTCAGCCGACGTTGAGCTTTCAGCGTGTTTTGCAACGAGCTGTCTTTCATGTTCAGTCTTCCGGGCGCAATGAAGTGACTGGCGCTAATGTGCTGGTTGCTATCTTCAGCGAGCAGGAATCACAGGCGGCCTATCTGCTGCGTAAGCATGAAGTCAGTCGCCTGGACGTGGTGAATTTCATTTCTCATGGCACGCGTAAAGACGAACCGAGTCAGTCTTCTGACTCCGGTAATCAGCCAAATAACGAAGAGCAAGCTGGCGGGGAGGACCGTATGGAGAACTTCACGACTAACCTTAACCAGCTGGCTCGCGTAGGCGGGATTGATCCGCTTATTGGCCGGGAAAAAGAGCTGGAGCGCGCCATTCAGGTACTGTGTCGTCGTCGTAAAAATAACCCACTGCTGGTGGGGGAATCCGGTGTGGGGAAAACGGCGATTGCCGAAGGTCTCGCCTGGCGTATTGTCCAGGGTGATGTGCCGGAAGTGATGGCTGATTGTACGCTGTATTCTCTGGATATCGGTTCATTGCTGGCGGGTACCAAATACCGCGGTGATTTTGAAAAACGCTTTAAGGCGTTGCTGAAGCAGCTGGAGCAGGACACTAACAGCATTCTGTTTATCGATGAGATCCACACTATTATCGGTGCGGGGGCGGCATCGGGCGGTCAGGTGGATGCAGCTAACCTGATCAAGCCGCTGCTCTCCAGCGGGAAAATTCGTGTGATAGGTTCAACCACCTATCAGGAGTTCAGCAATATCTTTGAGAAAGACCGTGCGTTAGCGCGTCGCTTCCAGAAGATCGATATCACTGAGCCGTCAGTGGAAGAGACCGTGCAGATTATCAACGGTCTGAAACCGAAGTACGAAGCGCACCATGACGTTCGCTACACTGCCAAAGCGGTACGTGCAGCGGTCGAACTGGCGGTGAAATACATTAACGATCGCCACCTGCCTGATAAAGCGATTGATGTGATTGATGAAGCAGGCGCACGTGCCCGTCTGATGCCGGTCAGCAAGCGCAAGAAAACCGTCAACGTGGCAGATATCGAGTCCGTCGTAGCCCGTATTGCGCGGATCCCGGAGAAGAGCGTCTCGCAGAGCGATCGTGATACGCTGAAAAATCTGGGCAATCGTCTGAAAATGCTGGTATTCGGGCAGGATAAAGCCATTGAAGCACTGACCGAAGCGATCAAAATGAGCCGTGCTGGTCTGGGTCATGAGCATAAGCCTGTCGGTTCGTTCCTGTTCGCCGGACCGACTGGCGTCGGTAAGACCGAAGTCACGGTGCAGTTGTCTAAAGCGCTGGGCATCGAACTGCTGCGTTTTGATATGTCCGAATATATGGAACGTCATACTGTCAGCCGCTTGATTGGCGCGCCTCCAGGGTATGTCGGCTTTGACCAGGGCGGCTTGTTGACCGATGCGGTGATTAAACATCCGCATGCTGTACTGCTGCTGGATGAAATTGAAAAAGCGCACCCGGATGTCTTTAACCTGCTGCTGCAGGTCATGGATAACGGTACGCTGACTGACAATAACGGGCGTAAAGCGGATTTCCGCAACGTGGTGCTGGTGATGACGACCAACGCCGGGGTACGTGAAACTGAGCGTAAATCAATTGGGCTTATCCATCAGGACAACAGTACTGATGCGATGGGTGAGATCAAGAAAGTGTTTACGCCGGAATTCCGTAACCGCCTCGACAATATTATCTGGTTCGATCATCTCTCTACTGAAGTGATTCATCAGGTGGTGGATAAATTTATTGTTGAGCTGCAGGTTCAGCTGGATCAGAAAGGTGTCTCTCTGGAAGTGAGTCAGGAAGCACGTAACTGGCTGGCGGAAAAAGGCTACGACCGCGCAATGGGCGCACGTCCGATGACGCGAGTGGTTCAGGACAACCTGAAAAAACCATTGGCTAACGAATTGTTGTTTGGTTCGCTGGTGGATGGCGGTCAGGTTACCGTCGCGCTGGATAAAGAAAAAAATGAGCTGACCTATGGTTTCCAGAGTGCGCAAAAGCACAAGCCAGAAGCTGCACATTAATTTCTAATCGCATGATACACCGGGCGTAATGCCCGGTTTTTTTTCGCCTGATGTCAGACAACAGATGAATGACAGGCAAAAAATAAGCCTGCGTAAGGGAGATTACGCAGGCTAAGGAGGTGGTTCCTGGTACAGCTAGCATTTATGGGTTATGTTTTTCAGCGGATGGGATAATACCCTTAATGAACGAAACGGTATGTGATCGATTTCTAAGAATCTTCCGAACGCTGAAAAATAACCGTAATTAACTACTTAGCATGTGGATTGCGCGTGGACTCACCGGCAAAATTACGCATCAGTAATGCATAATTCAGATCGATATCCTGTGGTACGGGCATCCATACGGTATAACCATCACCAGGCGCAACTGGCATAGCTTCGCCTTTGGCGTTTTCCATCTGCTCAAGGGTGAAATTGACGTTACCCTGCGGCGTCATCAGCTCCAGACTGTCACCGACGGTGAATTTGTTTTTCACCAGCACTGCAGCCAGATCGCCTTTGCGTTCGCCGGTGAATTCACCGACAAACTGCTGACGTTCGGAAACAGAAAAACCGTATTCGTAGTTCTGATAGTCGTCATGAGTATGGCGGCGCAGGAACCCTTCGGTATAACCACGGTGCGCCAGACCTTCCAGTGTTTCCAGCAGTTGCGGATCGAACGGTTTACCGGCCGCAGCATCGTCAATGGCTTTACGATAGACCTGTGCGGTACGGGCGCAGTAATAGTAAGACTTGGTGCGACCTTCGATTTTCAGGGAATGCACGCCCATCTGAGTCAGGCGCTCAACGTGGGCAATTGCGCGTAAATCTTTTGAGTTCATGATGTAAGTGCCGTGTTCGTCTTCGAACGCGGTCATGTATTCACCCGGACGCTGGGCTTCTTCAATCATAAACACTTTGTCCGTAGGTGCGCCGATCCCAAGTGTCGGTTCCACGTTTTGTACCGGGATGGGTTCGTATTTGTGCACGATATTACCCACCACATCTTCTTTACCTTCCTGTACGTTGTATTCCCAGCGGCAGGCGTTGGTACAGGTCCCCTGGTTAGGGTCGCGCTTGTTGATGTAGCCGGAGAGCAGGCAGCGGCCGGAGTAGGCCATGCACAGCGCACCGTGAACGAAGATTTCAATCTCCATATCCGGAACCTGAGTGCGGATCTCTTCAATTTCTTCCAGCGACAGTTCGCGGGAAAGGATCACGCGGGTCAAGCCCATTTGTTTCCAGAACTTCACCGTTGCCCAGTTGACCGCGTTAGCCTGTACTGACAGATGAATATCCATATCAGGGAAGTGTTCACGGACCAGCATGATCAGCCCCGGATCGGACATGATCAGTGCATCCGGCCCCATTTCCACAACGGGTTTCAGGTCACGAATGAAGGTTTTCAGCTTGGCGTTATGCGGGGCAATATTAACCACCACATAGAATTTTTTACCCAGTTCATGGGCCTCATTAATGCCGAGTTGCAAGTTTTCGTGATTGAATTCGTTGTTGCGCACACGCAGAGAGTAACGCGGTTGGCCCGCGTACACCGCATCTGCGCCATAGGCGAAAGCGTAACGCATATTTTTCAGCGTTCCCGCCGGGGAAAGGAGTTCCGGTTTAAACATAATGTTCTCGTTCTGATGACAGGTCAGACTCGCTTCACTGCATGAAGCGGTTGGGGGAGTGCCCCCATATTAAGGGCGGGCATTGTATCGCTGCGTGGCGGGCAGGTAAAGTTATTGTGCCGGGTGGGCATTTTGCCTTACCCGGCCTTGATTGGCTTCTGGCTGATTAAGCTATCCGACAGGCATCGGCTTCCCAGCGATATCCTACGCCATAGACCGCGCGGATAAACGACTGCTCTGCATCCAGCGATTCCAGTTTACGGCGCAGATTCTTGATATGGCTGTCGATGGTGCGGTCGGTAACGACGCGGTAATCATCGTAGAGATGGTTGAGCAATTGCTCGCGGGAGAACACTTTTCCCGGTTCATGCGACAGTGTTTTGAGTAAGCGAAATTCAGCAGGTGTCAGGTCGAGCATTTTTCCACGCCACGATGCCTGAAAACGGCCTTCATCAACGATCAGTGGACTTTCTGCATCCATCTGTTGCAACTCGCGCTGTGGTTTACAACGGCGCAGGATCGTTTTCACTCGTGCGACGACTTCCCGCGGGCTGTACGGTTTACAAATGTAGTCATCTGCACCGATCTCCAGCCCCAGCAGGCGGTCAATCTCTTCGATTTTGGCGGTCACCATCATAATCGGGACGTCAGAGAAACGACGAATTTCCCGACACAGAGTCAGACCGTCGGTACCTGGCAACATCAGATCTAACAAGATCAGATCGGGCGGCGTCTGGCGTACATAAGGCAACACCTGATCGCCGTGATTGATGAGCGTAGGGGCATAGCTTGCCGCACGCAGGTAGTCGATGAGCAGTTGCCCCAGCTTGGGCTCGTCTTCCACGATCAGAATACGCGGCGTGTTTTCATCAATGGGTAACTCAGTCATACATCTCTCTGTAAGTCGCGTTCCAGCGGTAACTCTACTGTAATGCTAACCCCGCCAAAAGGCGAATGGGCGGCGCGGATCAGACCATTATGCGCCTGGACAATGTTGACGCAAATCGCCAGCCCCAGCCCGGACCCACCGCTGGCCCGGTTGCGGGACCCTTCGGTGCGATAAAAACGTTCGAACAGTTTCTGTAGCTGTTCGTCGCTAACGCCGGGGGTGGAATCGGCGAAGGTTAATAACACCATCCGCTCCCGCTGTTCGGCACTGATATGCAGACCGCCACCGCTGTCGGTGTAGCGTAGGCTGTTTTCCAGTAGGTTGTTAAACAGTTGCATCAGGCGATCCCTGTCGCCAAAGACCGTCATGCTGTCCGGGAGTGAAAGCTGGATCGTCAGCCCTCGACTGGCGAAGCGCTCACGAAACGCGCCGCTCGCCACTTCCAGCAGAGGGATCAGGTCCAGCGAGGTTTTCTGATAGGCCAGCGCACCTTCATCAGACATAGAAAGCTGGTGGAGATCGTCTACCAGTTTGGTGAGCGTACCCACTTCGGCCTGCAATGAGGCTACCGAATCCGGGGTGAACTGACGTACACCATCCTGAATAGCTTCGAGTTCGCCGCGTAAAACTGCCAGCGGTGTGCGCAGCTCGTGAGAAATATCAGCCATAAAGTCCCGGCGCATCTGCTGGTTTTTTTCCAGCGTACTGGCAAGCTGGTTGAAATCCTGCGCCAGTTTGCCCAGTTCATCGGTACTGGTGGGAACCACGCGGGTGGTAAAATCGCCGGCCGCCAGTTTGTGTGTGCCGTCGACCAGTCGTTTGACGGGGGCGAGCAGGCTCCGTGCCAGCGTAAATGTTGCCAGTGCTGCCAGTATGGTGGAGAGCGCGACGATCAGCCAACTGGTGCGCCGCTGTTGTTTATCGAAGTTAATATCCGTATTGCGCGTCAGCCGTTCAACGGGTGAGGCGATGACGGCGCCAACTTCCAGACCGTTGACGCGGATGGGATGGCGCATACCGTCGCGGGGGACCGGAGCACGCGGGCCGACCAGTACGCGGGCGTTTTGATCAATAACCCAAAACTGGGTGCGCCAACCGTGCGGCGGCATTCCGGGGCCAGGCTTGTCATCGTCGTTGTCATGTTCAAAAGAGCGCAGGATCTGAAAAACAAAGCGATCGTTGTTGCGTAAGAATCGCCAGTTACCGTGTTGCTCATACTGCTCGCTCAACGCGTCGCTGAGCATTTGCAGCCGCTGTTCGTTACCGTGTTTGATATAGTCAATAAAACCGCGTTCGAAGCTAATGCGGACGGCCCAGTGCATACTGATCAGCAACACAATGCAGGTGGCGAAAATTGCCAGAAAGAGTTTGCCGGTGATACCGGGCCGCCAGAACGTCATCGGGTGCTCCTTTTGCGCCGTGAAATCACCGCGTTGGTCTGCGTGTCGTTCGGCACGCGGGCAAAAATGATGGCAGGCAGTGCGATAATGAGCGCAATGCACAGCCAGGTATACATAAAGACGGTATGCGTAGACGCGCTGTCGATGGCGATATGCTGCTGCCCGAACATGCCTAACAACAGACCGGCGATGGTTACTCCGATACTCATCGACAGTTGCATGATCATCGACAGCAGACTGTTGCCGCTGCTCGCGAGGTCATCCGGCAGGTCTTTGAGCGTCAGTGTGTTCATTGATGAGAAGCGGGTAGAATTGACCATTCCCTGTAAGAACAGTATGAACGGCAGGGCGTAATACCAACCGAGTAACGCGGTGCTCATCAGCAACAGGCTGACCATCGACAGGGCAAGCGTGGTGGTGACCAGTACGCGACGGTAGCCAAACCGGTTGACGACCTGGACCACGATGCGTTTCATTCCCATACTGCCCAGCACCATCGGGATCATCATCAATCCGGCATGAAATGGTGAAAACCCCAGCCCAATCTGCAAAAACACCGGTGTCATAAACGGCAGCATACCGCTACCGATGCGTCCGGCAAAACTGCCGAACAGGCCTAAAGAGAAGGTGTGTGTACGAAACAGATGCAGGCTAAACAGTGCACGAGGGTTGTTGTAGGCATGTTTCAGATACAGCAGGATCGCCAGTACGCCACAGATAACCAACGCTGCCAGCGTGATATGGGAAATGCCGGTTCCCTTACTACCATCGAGCGCTAACGTGAGTACCGCCATGCCGACAGCCAGCATCATGAATCCAGAAAGATCGAAACGGCGAGTTTGCATGGTGTAGTTGGGCATCAGCATTAACGTCGCTATTGCCCCGACAATGCCAACCGGAATGTTAATCAGAAATATCCAGTGCCAGGAGGCATATTCCACCAGGATCCCCCCTAATGCCGGACCCAGAAGAGGACCAATCTGACCGGGCAAGGTGACGAATGTCATTGCCGCCATGTATTGCTCGCGTGGGACGATTTTCATCACCGTTAACCTGCCGACGGGTACCATCATTGCGCCGCCTACCCCCTGTAACACACGCGCCATCACCAGTTCATTCAGCGTTCCGGACCCGGCGCAAAACAGCGATCCCAGCGTAAACAGAATGATTGCGGTAAAGAATATATTGCGTACACCGATTTTATCGGCCAGCCAACCGCTGGCGGGCAGCATCACCGCTACGGTTAATACATATGACACAATGACCATATGCATATGCAACGGGCTTTCCCCGAGGCTTTTGGCCATCGAGGGAAGCGCGGTGTTGACGATGGTGGTATCCAGCGACTGCATAAAAAAGCCAAATGCCACAATCCAAAGTTGCCAGCGGGTGCTGTCGGGAAGTTCTGTCATAACTCTGCTACCGGTTTGCTGTTTTTACGCGAAAAACGCAGACGCAGACGATCGAAAAAGAGATAGACCACCGGAGTGGTGTACAGCGTCAGTAGCTGACTAACAACCAGTCCGCCAACAATGGTTATCCCCAATGGCTGGCGCAATTCAGAGCCGTCACCTGCGGATAATACCAGCGGCAGCGCACCAAACAGTGCCGCCAGCGTGGTCATCATGATTGGGCGAAAACGCAGCAGGCAGGCCTGGAAAATCGCCTCTTCCGGCTGCAACTTGCCATTTCTCTGCGCTTCCAGCGCAAAATCGACCATCATGATGGCGTTTTTCTTCACAATGCCAATTAATAGCATGATCCCTATCAGGGCGATTAGGCTGAACGGGGCATTGAACAGCTCCAGCGCCAGTAAGGCCCCAACGCCGGCAGAAGGCAGCGTGGAGAGAATAGTCAGCGGGTGAACATAGCTTTCATACAGCATACCCAGCACGATATAGACTGTGGCGATGGCGGCGATAATCAGGATCACCTGTGAATTCATGGTGTCCTGAAATACCTGCGCGGTACCGGCAAAGCTACCGCGCACCGTCGACGGTACCCCAAGCTGGGTCATGGTTCTGTTGATGGCCTCCGTCGCTTCAGAAAGTGAAGAACCCGTCGGCAGGTTAAACGATACAGTTGAGGCGGCAGACAACCCCTGGTGATTCACCGATAGCGGTGCGTTTGCCGGTTGCCATTTGGCAAAGTACGACAACGGTATCGCTTTACCATCGCTGTTGATGACGAACATTTTGTCCAGGGCGCTGATATCCTGGGTGTAGCGTGGGTCGACTTCCATCACCACTTTGTACTGGTTCATTGGCTGATAGATGGTTGAAATTTGCCGCTGACCAAAGGCGTTATTCAGCAGGCTGTTGGCTGCTTCGACGTCGATTCCCAGACGTGACATGGTGTCACGATCGTAGGTCAGATTCATCTCTGCGCCGTTGTCCTGCTGATCGGAGTTGACGTCAGCCAGTTGGGGCAGGGCGGCTAACGCTTTACGGATTTTGGGTTCCCATTCCCGCAGTGCGGCAAGATCATCCGACAGCAGCGTGTACTGGTAGCTGGCGTTGGCCTGGCGCCCGCCGACGCGAATATCCTGCACCGCCATCAGAAACAGGTTTGCGCCGGGTTCTTTGGCAAGCGCGACACGCAGGCGGTCAATCACCTGTTGCGCCGTTTCGTGGCGTTCTCCACGTGGCTTCAGGGTGATAAACATCATCCCGCTGTTGACGCGTGAGCCGCCGGTAAATCCGGTGACATTATTCACCGCAGGATCGTCGCGGATGATCTTCATAAAGTCCTGCAGTTTGCCTCGCATCGCCTGAAACGAAATGCTCTGATCGGCCTGGATCCCGCCCATGAGTACGCCGGTATCCTGCTCCGGGAAGAAGGTTTTGGGGATGGAAATATAGAGCCAGACGTTCAGGGCAATGGTTGCGAGTAGCACCACTCCCACCATGCGCGTGTGGCGTAGCACCCACTTCAGCGAGGTGGCGTAGCTTTGTTGTAATGCCACCAGTACACGGCCAAATCCTCGCTTACGCGATTGTTCGCGTGGCGTGCTGGATTTGAGCATCCAGCCGCACATCATCGGCGTCAACGTCAGCGATACCAGCAGTGAAATACCGATAGCCACCGACAGGGTGACGGCAAACTCGCGTAACAGACGACCTGGCAACCCGCCCATTAACAGCAGTGGCAGAAACACCGCCACCAGCGACAGGCTCATGGAGAGAACGGTGAAACCCACCTCGCGCGTGCCCTGTAGTGCCGCCTGTAACGGTTTCATTCCTGCTTCGAGATGGCGTGCAATGTTCTCCAGTACCACAATGGCATCATCGACGACAAACCCCGTCGCGATGGTCAGCGCCATCAGCGACAGATTGTTGAGGCTAAATCCACACAGATACATCGCGGCAAACGTACCAATCAGCGAGACCGGAACCGCAACGGCGGGGATCAGGGTGGCACGTCCGGAGCGCAGGAAGACAAACACCACCAGGATAACCAACGCCACGGAGATAATCAGCGTCTGTTCGACTTCCTCCAGTGAGGCGCGAATAGTCGGCGAACGGTCCTGGGCGATTTGCAGATCGATAGCGGCAGGAACCAGGGTTTGTAACTCTGGTAGTTTGGCTCGAATGCTGTCGACCGTCTGAATAATATTGGCTTCCGGCAGTTTGCGGATCATCAACAGAATGGCTGGTTTGGCATTGGTCATCCCCGCATTGCGTACGTCCTGCACTGAATCACTGACAGATGCAACATCCCCCAGCCGCACAGCTGCGCCATTGTTATAGTGGATGATAACGGGCTTATATTCCGCCGCAGTTTTGAGTTCATCGTTGGTTTGTACCTGCCAGCGATGGGTTTCATTTTCGATAGCACCCTGTGGTTTACGCACGTTGGCGTTATCGATAGCGCTACGCACCGCGTCCAGTGATACGCCCTGGTTAAACAGCGCCTGCGGATTAAGCCCCACGCGCACGGCGGGAAGAGAGCTTCCTCCGACATCCACATCACCGACGCCGTTGATTTGCGCGATAGTTTGCGCCAGTTGCGTGGATGCGAAATCGTACAATTCACCTTGCGAGTACGTGTCCGATGTCAGCGTCAGGATCATGATCGGCGCATCAGAAGGGTTGGCCTTCCGATACGTCGGACGGCTGGGCATCCCGCTGGGCAGCAGGCTTTGCGCCGCGTTAATGGCGGCCTGTACGTCCCGTGCTGCGCCGTTGATGTCGCGGTCAAATTTAAATTCGAGAATAATGCGCGTACTGCCAAGCGAACTGCTTGATGTCATCTCATTTACGCCCGCAATGCGCCCAAGCGAACGTTCCAGTGGGGTTGCTACGGATGACGCCATTGTTTCTGGTGATGCTCCCGGTAGCGATGCACTGACCATGATTACCGGGAAATCAACCTGCGGCAGTGGGGCCACTGGTAACAGACGAAAGCCAAGAATCCCGCACAGAGTAATCGCCACCGAAATGAGAATGGTCGCGACCGGGCGATGGATGAAAAGCGCAAAAAATTTCATTTACGCTTCCTCTTCCTGGCGTGGGAAGCGGTTTTTCACGTACAGCGACAGCCGGTCAAACAGCAGGTAAATTACCGGTGTGGTAAACAGGGTTAAGACCTGACTGACCAGCAGGCCGCCGACCATGCCAATCCCTAATGGACGGCGTAACTCCGCGCCTACGCCGGTACTTAACATCAGCGGCAACGCCCCCAGTAGTGCTGCCAGCGTGGTCATCAGGATCGGGCGAAAACGCAGCAGACAGGCCTGAAAAATGGCATCGCGCGGTGACATTCCCTGCTCACGTTCTGCGGCAAGGGCAAAGTCGATCATCATGATGGCGTTTTTCTTGACGATCCCGATCAGTAAAATAATGCCGATGATCGCGATCACGTCCAGCTCACTGCCGGCAATCATCAATGCCAGCAACGCCCCGACACCTGCAGTGGGAAGCGTAGAGAGAATCGTAATCGGGTGAATAAAGCTTTCGTACAATACGCCGAGCACGATATACATCGCGACCACTGCCGCCACAATCAGCCAGATGGTATTGCCCAGGGCTGCCTGGAATGCCAGCGTACTGCCCTGGAACTGAGTGGTGATATTTGCAGGCAGGTTCAGTGTTTTTTCGGCATCCTGAATCGCCTGGACCGCATCGCCCAACGACTGGTTATCTGGCACATTGAACGAGATAGTCGTCACCGGGAATTGATCGAGATGGTTAATCGATAGCGGGGCAAAACGCTGCTCAATGCTGGCGATAGCGCTGAGCGGTACGATTCCGCCATCGCTACTGGTCAGACGAATGGTATCCAGCGCGGCAAGTCCAGGTGTGCTGTCAGTGTTATGCTCTAACACCACGCGATACTGGTTTGCCTGTGTATAGATAGTCGAAATCAAACGCTGTCCGAAGGCGTTGTACAGGGCGTTATCGACATCTGCCATGCTGATCCCTAAACGACTGGCGCTGTCGCGATTAACATTCACATAGGCCACCAGTCCCTGATCCTGCCAGTCGCTGCTGACATCAGACAGCTGAGGCAACTGTTGCAGTTTTTCCAACAGTTGCGGCACCCAGGTACTGAGGGCGTCCAGAGAGGTGGCCTGCAGCGTAAACTGGTACTGTGTCCGGCTCACCTGAGTATCAATCGTCAAGTCTTGGGTCGGCTGGAGATAGAGATCGACGCCGGGAACCTTATCCACCGCATCCTGCAGACGCTCAATTACTTTTTGTACGCGGTCATCGCGTTCATCCAGCGGCTTGAGGTTAATTTGCAGGCGAGCACTGTTCAGCGCGGGGTTCGTGCCATCAACACCCACGAAGGCCGTCAGGCTTTCTACCGCGGGATCGCTGAGGAGCACATCGGAAACCTGGCGTTGACGCTGGGCCATGCTGGCAAATGAACTGGATTGTGGAGCCTGCAACGTGCCCTGAATAATGCCGTTATCCTGAATTGGGAAGAAGCCTTTTGGGATAAAAACCCACAGCATGACGCTGAGCAGCAGCGTGCCGAGCGCGACGCCAAGCGTCAACCACGGGTGGTTAAGTACTTTTGCCAGCCAGTGCCCGTATCCGGCGATCACACGATCGAACATTTTTTCTGAGGCGCGGGAGAAGCGGTTTTGCTTACGCAATGACGCCTGACTGAGCATGCGCGCGCACATCATCGGTGTCAGGGTTAGCGATACGACGGCGGAAATCAGAATCGCGACCGCCAGCGTGACGGCGAACTCACGGAACAAGCGCCCGACGATATCGCCCATAAATAGCAGCGGGATCAACACCGCGATCAGCGAAAGTGTCAGAGAGATGATGGTAAAACCAATTTCGCCCGCACCTTTCAGGGCAGCGGTCAGCGGCTTTTCCCCTTTTTCGATATAGCGCGAAATATTCTCGATAACCACAATAGCATCGTCCACCACAAAACCCGTGGCGATGGTCAGCGCCATCAATGTCAGGTTGTTGATGGAGAAATCAAGAAAGACCATTACCGCGAAAGTACCGATCAGCGATAGCGGCACGGCAACCGCAGGAATGATGGTGGCAGGAATATTGCGCAGAAACAGGTAAATAATCATGACGACCAACGCAATTGCCAGCATCAGTTCGAACTGAGTGTCTGCAACGGAAGCGCGAATATTGGTCGTACGATCCGAAAGTACAGTGACTTTCACCGATTTCGGCAGGCTGTCCATCAGTTGTGGCAGCATTTGCCGAATACTGTCCGCCGTGGCGATAATATTTGCGCCAGGCTGACGCTGTACGTTCATCACGATGGCTTGTTGTTTGTTGGCCCATGCCCCAAGCCAGCTGTTTTCTGCCCCTTGTTCGACGGTGGCAACATCGCCAAGGCGCACCGGCGCACCGTTTTTATAGGCAACAATTAACTGGCGATACTCATCGGCAGACTGCATCTGGTCGTTAGCGGAAAGCGTAACGGCACGCGTTGGCCCATCAAGACTCCCTTTGGCGGAATTGACGTTGGCACCGGTAATCGCCGTACGGATGGTTTCGCTGGTCAGGCCGAGTGCTGCAATCGCCTGTGCATTGAGCTTCACGCGGACCGCAGGACGCTGGCCGCCAGAAAGTGTCACCAGGCCGACACCAGAAACCTGGGAGATTTTCTGTGCGACGCGGGTTTCCACCATATCTTCCACCTGTGTCATCGGCATGGCGGTCGAGGTGACGGCCAGCGTCATGATCGGCGGATCCGCTGGATTAACTTTGCTGTACACCGGTGGGTTAGGCAGGTCACCTGGCAATAAATTGGTGGCTGCATTGATGGCGGCCTGAACTTCCTGCTCGGCAACATCCAGTGGCAGGGTCAGTTGAAACTGCAACGTGACGACCGATGCACCACCGGAACTTTGGGAAGACATTTGTTTCAGACCGGACATCTGCCCGAACTGGCGTTCAAGCGGAGCGGTAACTGCAGACGTCATGACATCCGGGCTGGCTCCGGGGTAGAGCGTTATGACCTGAATGGTGGGGTAATCCACTTCTGGTAATGCAGCAATGGGCAGGAAACGATAGCCGATAATACCGGCAAGCAAAATCGCGACCATCAGCAACGTGGTGGCGACAGGGCGCAGAATAAACAGGCGGGACGGGCCGCCTGTATTGCCGGGAGGTAACACCTGCATCAGGAGCTCGCTCCTTTTTTGCCATAGCCGCGCGGTGCGGCTTTATCGTCGCTAGCGGTGGCGGCGTGAGCCTCCACGACCTCGACTTTAGCCCCTTCCGTCAGACGATCAATACCGTCGGTGACGACGCGATCGCCCGCGGACAGCCCGGCGGAGATAACGACGTTCTGACTGTCCTGAATACCTGGTTTAACCAGATGTTTGCTGACGTTGTTGTCGTTGTTCAGCACCCAGACAAAGTGGCCTTCATTGCCCATTTGTAATGCGGCAGCCGGGATCACGATGGCATTTTGTTCGGTGTCGACCAGCATCCGGGCGTTAACAAACTGATTCGGGAACAGCGTGTCGTCCTGATTATTAAAACGGGCTTTCGCTTTGATGGTGCCGGTGGTGGCGTCAATCTGGTTGTCGAGGCTCAGCAGTACGCCTTCGCTCAGTTTTTGCGAGTTGGTACGGTCCCAGGCCTCAACTTTCAGTGGCGTCCCCGATTTCTGTGCCTGTACTACGGTCGCGATATCGTTCTCTGGCAAAGTGAAAACCAGATCAATAGGATGGGTTTGTGTAATGACGACAATCCCGGTGGTATCGCTGCTGGATATCTGGTTACCCACATCCACAAGCTTCAGGCCTACCCGACCATCAACAGGAGCCGTTACCCGGCTCCAGTCGAGTTGCAATTGTGCGCTGGCGACGCTGGCTTCATCGGCCTTTATCGTCCCTTGTGTTTCGTTGACCAGCGCCTGCTGCGCATCCAGTTCCTGGCGAGAGACCAGGTTGGTTTTAACCAGTTGCTGATAGCGGGCGAGATCGCGACGAGCATTTGCCAGTGTGGCTTTATCTTTCGCTAACTGCCCCTGCGCCTGAGCCAGAGCGACTTTGAACTGGCTGGGGTCTATTTCTGCCAGCAGATCGCCGGCTTTCACCTGCTGTCCTTCCTGAAAGTGTAACGCGATGAGTTGACCATCGACCCGACTACGTACCGTTGCGGTGTTAGCCGCAGTCACGGTACCCAGCCCGGTCAGATAGCGTGGAACGGCTTGTTCGACTGCCGTGGCCGCCTGAACCGGAGCCAACGGACCTGAACGCATTCCTCGCCGTCCCGTTGCCGGAGCGGGTTGCATCTGACGGGTTGCGCCGGGGGCTGTTCCCTGGGGTTCGCTGCGACTCTGCCAGAACCAAAATGCGACGATGGCGGCCACGACGATCACGATTGCTATCACCCAGCGGGATTTGTTACTGCCTTTCATTGTTGTAAGTTTCTCATCCTGAAACGTTTCGCGGAATGATACTAGTTTAGCCAGTGAACACGGGAGAAAAATGGAGGAATTATGAAACACTGTCGGGATTCGTCTGAATGCTGACGCGGCTTTGCGAGGCATTACGCAACAATCAGCGCTGAAAATAGCGAATGCGGAAGAGTGCGATAGAGTGCAGGCACGGCAAAAAGGAGGTAAGCCAGAGATTTCAGCCGGATGCTGAAACGGCAAAACCCCTCCCGAGGAAGGGGCCAAAATAAGGAAAGGGTTATGATGAAGCACGTCATCATACTGGTGATACTCTTAGTGATTAGCTTACCGGCTTACTAAGATACCAGAGGGAGGGGAAACCCTCCCTGACCCTCACACCTGACCTTAAGCCACAGTAACGATGATGTCAATACGCGCACTTTTCAGCCTGCGAGCCACTTAGCGGAAAACCACTTCCGCCCAGCGTGCCAGACCTGCGGTAACCGAGCCGAAGTCATCGCCCCCGGCGATAGGGATCCCCGGAAGCTGTTCGGCAAGCGCTTTTTTGATAATCGGTGAGCGCGCGCTGCCGCCGGTCAAATAAATGACATCCGGTTTTTCCTGGGCATTATCCAGGGCCAGTTGCACCTGCTCCAGAATACGTGCCAGTGGTTGATTGAGTGCAGTTTCCAGCCCCTGTTGGCTGATTACGGCAGCCAGTTCATCACTGATAAACGGCAGTGCCGCCGTGACGTTTGCCTGAGCGGAAAGCGCAATTTTGCTTTCTTCTGCGCTACGTACCAGGCGGTAGCTCAGACGCTCGCGCCAGACTTTGAGTAACAGCGCGACTTTGTCTGCTTCACGAGCATCACGGATAAGATCGTTCAACAATCGACCGTTGGCGGTACTGTAAAAATCACTTTGCGCGGGGACATCGTTAATCGCGACGGCGTTCCACCACGGCAGAATAGGTAATGCGATACCTTTTTCGGTTTCGCCTCCCATGCCGAGTAACGGCATCAGGTGTTTAAAGGCCAGCGCGATATCCAGATCGTTACCGCCTACGCGACATCCACTGTGACCTAACAGGCTGGTTTCGCGATCGGCGCGTTGATGCCACTGCGGCCCCATCAGCAGCAATGAGCAGTCGGTGGTACCGCCGCCAATGTCCACCACCAGTACGCGTTTTTCTTCTTGCAGCGTGGCTTCGTAATCCAGTCCTGCCGCGACAGGCTCGTACTGAAACACCACATCCTGAAACCCCGCGCGTTTTGCCGCGCGTTCAAGAATACCCTGCGCCTGGGCGTTGGCGTCGTCGCCGCCTAACCCCTGGAAGTTTATCGGGCGACCGATGACGGCCTGGGTAATGGCTTCGGGGAGCTGATTCTGTGTCTGGTTGCGGATGTGCAGCATCATCGCGCAGACCAAATCCTCAAACAGCGCAACCTGCTGTGGCTTCAGGCCGCTGGCACCCAGGAATGATTTTGGCGATTTAACAAAGTAAACCTCTTCCGGGTCGTCAATATATTGACCCAGAGATGCCAGACCAAACTGTACGCTATTGGCGTTAACATCGATGTCTTCTTCGCGGTTAAAGCGCACCGCACGACGCAGCAATGCCTGCGTTTCGTCATCCGTTGCCGGGACATCATGATGGCGATACAGCCATTCGCTGACCGCTTCACGCGTAGGGGCACAAAGCATAGAAGGCAGCAGCGTGCTGTCATTTTCCATTTTGAGCAATTGAGGCTGCCCATCACGCATGACGGCTACTGAACAGTTTGCCGTACCGTAGTCAAAACCAATAAACACCGTAAAAATCCCCATGCCAGTGAAGAAGGGGCGTGACTTTAGCGAAATGTTGACGCCCCGACAACTGGAATATGAAAGCAAGGCGTATCGTCGGGATAACGTTTATGCTGTAGGCTGGCAAAAAAAGGAAGCGTACATGTTTACTCTGAGCTGGCAACCGCCTTACGACTGGCCCTGGATGCTGGGGTTTCTTGCCGCCCGTGCCGTTGGGGGTGTAGAGACCGTAGGCACATTGCATTATGCAAGAAGTCTGGCGATTGGCGAGCATCGCGGGGTGGTGAGCGTCGCTCCGGATCTGGAAACCAACGTGCTGCAGGTGACGTTAAGTCCTGGACTGCAGCCCGTAGCTCACGAGTGCCTGGCAAAAATAGAGCGGTTGTTCGATCTGAACTGCTGTCCGCAACACATCGTCCGCGCGTTGGGGAGTCTGGGAGCGGCGCGTCCTGGACTGCGGCTACCGGGCTCGGTTGATGCGTTTGAACAAGGTGTGCGCGCGATTTTGGGGCAGTTGGTCAGCGTGGCGATGGCAGCGAAACTGACGGCGAAAGTGGCACATCTCTATGGTGATACGCTTGCCGATGCGCCAGAGTATGTCTGCTTTCCCACCCCTGAGGCGCTGGCCGTTGCACAACCGCTGGACCTGAAAGCGTTAGGCATGCCGCTCAAACGCGCTGAAGCGCTGATTCATCTGGCTCGGGCGACGCTGGATGGCACACTTCTGCCCGTTGATCCACCTGATATCGAGCAGGGGGTGAAGCATCTACAAACGTTTCCGGGAATTGGGCGCTGGACCGCCAATTATTTCGCGCTACGCGGTTGGCAGGCGAAAGATGTTTTTCTTCCTGACGATTATTTGATCAAACAACGCTTTCCGGGCATGACACCCGCCCAGATCCGGCGCTATGCCGAGCGCTGGAAACCGTGGCGCTCCTATGCGTTATTGCATATCTGGTATACGGAAGGATGGCAGCCGTCAGTTGATAGCGAAGTGACTGGTATTGAGTAGCAGATCCAACGGCTGAGCATCAGCAATGATGTCGCCGTAGATCATATCAATGCCGATACCAGAAAGTGCGTCCATGATCAGTGGCATTTGCACGGGGCCTGCGATCGTTTTGATATCCAGGCGCTGAGCATGGCCCTGGATAATAGAAACCCACATTTCATCCATCAGGTTGCCGTGAACACTGGCGCTAATCTCACTGTCCAGTAACAGGTAATCGACAGCGTGAAACTTCAGGTTTTCAACGATCTCTAAGTCGCGCCCAACCTGGCTTAAAATAATCCGACAACCCGCGTGACGAAGTCGCTGAATGGCCGATATGCTCTGAGCTGGATGCGATTTCATCACTCCGGCTGGTATGGTCAGGTGTAATAAACGTGGCGGTAGCGGGCTATGTTGCAACTGTTCTAACAGTCCATCCACAAGTTCGGTACTCAACAGTCCGGCGGCAGAAAGGGGAAGGGCAATACTGAGTCCCTTACTGGCAATTGCCGTCGCAGCATGCTGGAAAAATTCGTTAAAAACCCGGCGGTCAAGCGCATGATTAAGCGCAGGGTCAACGAGTCCGGTACGGAAGATATGCTCTTCGATAACATCACCGTCCTCTGTTCCCAGACGCAGTGAGAGTAGCCAGAAGCTGAATGTCTCAGGAATGCGTGGAGAGGCCACACCCCGGGCGATCATGAGCATCGGGTTGTGCGCAATAATGTGCTTCTGTTCATCAAACGACAGCAGCTCCCGTGAGGTGTGCGTCTGACTTTGCTGAGGCTCATACACGCAGACCCGCCCACGTCCGCTGTTTTTGGCGGCATAGCAGGCGATATCCGCCTGGGACATGACCTCCGTCGCGACATGATTTTTCTCATCGATCAGCGTAATACCCGCACTGGCGCCTATGCGGTGCAGACGGCCCTCCCACATGAACTGATGTTCGTTGATGGCGCGGATAATACGGCCAGAGATAAAGCGTGCGCTTTCGATGTTGCAATCTGGCAGCAACAGGCCGAATTCATCGCCACCGAGACGCGCCAGTACATCGCTGCTACGCAGCATGCTGAGCATCAGAGACGCCAGTTCGCGCAGCAGGGCATCGCCAGCTGCATGGCCCGCGCTATCGTTCACGGCTTTAAACCGATCCAGATCGATAAAGACCAGAACATGGCATTGATGCGTATCGTGTACGGCTTGCAGCAATTGTTTCAGATGGTTCTCGAAGCTGACCCGGTTAGCAAGATGGGTGAGGTCATCGTGCGACGCGCTGTAGCTCAGCTGGCGTAACATCTTACGTGACTCGGTGACATCCTGAATGACCAGTACGGAGCCAATGCTGCCGCCGTCAAGTGTACTGAGTGGCGTAATGCTGTACTGAATGTCGTAACTGCTGCCGTTACGGCAATGCAGAACCACCTCCTGCTCTATGGCTGTGCGCGACATATCGGCACTGTAGATGTTTTCCATCAATGGGCCGTTATCGCCAAAGGTGATACGCAGCACTGTCAGTAACGGAATACCTATCGCGTCGTCCTGCTGCCAGCCGCTCATCTTCTCGGCAACCGGGTTCATAAAAGTCACGTTCATGTCGACATCAATACAAATCACCGCTTCGCCGATTGAGTCCAGCGTGATGTGCAGGCGTTCTTTTTCCTGGTACAACGCTTCATTGAGCTGCTTCACTTCGGTCATATCCAAATTAATGCCGAGTAAGCGTTCAACTTCTCCGTCTTTATTCAGTACCCGGTTAGCCAACGAGCGGATGTGTCGCACGCCGTCACGCACTGCAATACGAAATTCGAGTTTAAAGGGAATTCGTGCGGCCAGAGAGTCGCGAATCACATTTTCAGCATGCTCGCGATCTTCCGGTACGACGCATTCGTACCAGACTTGCCAACTGGGTTTGATATGCGGCGGGACTTCATAGAGATCGAACATGCGCTTATCCCAACTGATCACGTCGGGTTGGAGTTCCCACTCCCAGATGCCGATACCGCCTGCTTCGTTGGCGAGGGTGATGCGTTCCATCAGCCGCTTATTCATCCACTCGGTGTGCTTCAGGTCGTTTATGTCTTCGACCTGTGCAATAAAGTAGAGCGGGGTGTTGTCGCTGTGGCGTACCAGCGAAACGGCCAGCAATGCCCAGACGACTTCGCCCGCGCGCGTGTAGTAGCGCTTTTCCATGGAGTAGCTATTGATTTCACCACGGGTCAACATGCCGAGTTGTTCGAGGTCGTTATTCAGATCTTCTGGCCAGGTGAGCTGCTGGAAGGTCAGCGCTCTCAGTTCTTCCTGACTGTAGCCAAGAAACTGACACAACGCCTTGTTTGCCTGTAACCACTGCCCTTCGGTACCGACGAGTGCCATGCCAATCGCGGAATATTCCATTGCATTACGAAAACGCGATTCGCTTTCAGAGATGTGTTTTCGCTCGGCCCGAAATGCATACATCACCATAGTCATCATGTTGGCTGGCAACAGAATCATCAAAAACGGCAGCCACGGAATACTTGTCATCACATGCGCTTTTGGGGTGTAGAGCAGCGATGGGTTGGCAGCCAGCATCAGAGAAACCATCATGACGGTGCTGAGGAAAATTAAAAATGCTTCCATACGCGGCAAGCGGACGGCGCTCCACATCAGCAACACAATGACGCAGGTAAACGGCCACGGCACGTACATCATGGAGAGCCAGCTGAACGTTAAAGTGATGAGCAGCGTGATGAGGGTCTCAAGCAGTAAACGGGGATCGCGGTGGCGCAGCAGATAATGAGGCTTGAATAACAGACCCAATGGCACCAGGGCCAGCGCGCCGATGGATTCGGAAAGCACCCAAATGAGAAACGTATTTAACGAGGTTCCCTCCGGGAGCAGTAGCCACATCAGCACACCACCTAACAGCGGTGGAATGACGGCGCTACCCAACGCCAATCGCACCCAGTCATTCAGATTCTGTAAGGGATTGTACCAGGGTAGCAGTTTGCGCAATAACATCGCACCGGCGACCGCTTCAATAATATTGATGGTCGTATAAGTGTAGTTAAGCGAGCCTCCAGGAAAGAACAGCAAAGACGCGCCGATGCTACCGAATGAGCAAGCCAGCGCTATCCCGGGCCACATTTTTCCTGCATGGCGGTAAAACGCCACCATCATGATTGAGGTTGGAAACCAAAGCGGTGCCAGTTGGGTACCGAAACGCGACAGTTCCAGCGAGAATAGCGTAAAGATAAATGCTACCAGACCTAAACTGGCCAGGCGCAGCAGAGGATGGGGTAGGGTAACTAAAACATGTTGGAATTGTTTACTCATTACCACTTTACCCAAATAGCCGATGTCGGCCAGCAGAGTTACCGGCCGCATCACGTTTAATCTTCGTTTATGCTAGTACAAATAATTTACAATTTATACGCCAGTTGCTCATAAATTAACACGCTCAAGCCATTAATTCCTAAGGCGGGTGAATAAAACTTGAGCCTGCTTTAAAATTAACCGTTTTAATTTGCGACAGGGACGCATTGGTGCAGCCTGGGCTGGCATCGCGCTGCTGAAATCCCTATAATTGCCGCGTTTGGCGTTTCGACGCCGCCCTTCCTTACATCCAGGTTAATCAGGTCGCTAAATTTATGACTGATCAGTCCCATCAGTGCGTCATTATCGGCATTGCCGGCGCATCGGCTTCCGGCAAGAGTCTTATTGCCAGTACTCTTTATCGCGAATTGCGCGAACAAGTAGGTGACGAACATATTGGCGTTATTCCCGAAGACAGCTATTACAAAGATCAAAGCCATCTGTCGATGGAAGAACGCGTAAAAACGAACTACGACCATCCGAACGCGATGGATCACAGTTTGCTGTTTCAGCATCTGCAAACACTTAAACGTGGCTCTGCCATTGAATTGCCCGTTTATAGCTATGTTGAACACACGCGCACACAAGAAACTATTCATATTGAACCTAAGAAAGTCATTATTCTGGAAGGCATTTTGTTGCTGACGGATGCGCGTTTGCGTGATGAAATGAACTTCTCTATTTTTGTTGATACGCCGTTGGATATTTGCCTGATGCGCCGTATCAAGCGGGATGTGAATGAACGTGGTCGTTCAATGGATTCGGTGATGGCGCAATACCAAAAAACCGTACGTCCGATGTTCCTGCAATTTATTGAGCCTTCAAAACAATACGCCGATATCATCGTGCCTCGCGGGGGTAAAAACCGCATCGCTATCGATATTCTGAAGGCGAAAATCAGTCAGTTCTTTGAATAAGTTCAGCGAATTGTGTACCGTTCAGTGATAACCTGGTTCACCCTTAACGCGCCTGGCATTAAGGGGTTGAAGCACGAAAGGAGAAAGTGCCATGCGTTTATGTGACCGAGATATTGAAGCCTGGTTGGATGAAGGTCGTCTGTCGATCAATCCACGTCCTCCTGTCGAGCGTATCAACGGCGCAACGGTAGATGTGCGTCTTGGAAACAAATTTCGTACGTTCCGCGGTCATACGGCGGCGTATATCGATTTGAGCGGACCGAAGGATGAGGTCAGCGCTGCGCTTGACCGCGTAATGAGTGATGAAATTGTCCTCAAAGATGGTGAAGCGTTTTTCCTGCATCCAGGTGAATTAGCGCTGGCGGTCACTTTCGAATCCGTAACGCTGCCTTCCGACCTTGTTGGCTGGTTAGACGGCCGTTCTTCGCTGGCACGTCTGGGACTGATGGTACACGTTACTGCACACCGTATTGATCCGGGTTGGTCGGGGTGCATCGTCCTGGAATTTTACAACTCAGGAAAATTACCGTTGGCGCTGCGCCCCGGTATGCCGATTGGTGCACTGAGCTTCGAACCGCTTTCCGGCCCGGCAGCGCGACCTTACAACCGCCGTCAGGATGCGAAGTATCGCGATCAGCAGGGCGCGGTAGCCAGCCGGATCGATAAAGACTGAGTGTTTTTCAGTCCATTGGGGATAGCATGAGACGATTTCTGACGACGTTGATGATTCTTCTGGTCGTGCTGGTGGCCGGTTTCTCTGCGTTAGTATTGTTGGTGAATCCGAACGATTTCCGCGCATACATGGTGAAGCAAGTTGCTGCGCGTAGCGGATATCAACTGCAGTTGGATGGTCCTCTGCGCTGGCACGTGTGGCCCCAGTTGAGCATTCTCTCCGGGCGCATGGTGCTAACGGCCGACGGTGCCAGAGAACCTCTGGTTCGTGCCGACAATATGCGTCTGGACGTCGCCTTGTTGCCGTTGTTGAGTCATCAACTCAGCGTAAAGCAAGTCATGCTCAAAGGCGCGGTGATTCAACTCACACCTGAAACCGAGGCTGTGCGTGGAGTCGATGCCCCTGTTGCGCCAAAAGATAATACACTGCCGGATCTGGCAGAAGATCGTGGATGGTCGTTTGATATCGCTCGCCTGCGCGTGGCTGACAGCGTTCTGGTATTCCAGCATGAAGACGATGAACAGATAACGGTTCGTGATATTCACCTGAATATGGAACAGGATGTCCAACATCGCGGAACGTTCGATATCACCGGCCGCGTTAACCGCGACCAGCGCGACCTGACGTTGTCCATCAGCGGCGCTGTCGATGCGTCTGACTATCCGCATGATTTAGTCGCTAACATTGAGCAGCTAAGCTGGCAGTTACAGGGCGCTGACTTGCCGCCGCAGGGGATCCGCGGCCAGGGTCAGCTTCAGGCGCGGTGGCAGGAAGAGAAAAAACAGCTCGCTTTTACTCAAATTAACTTAACTGCGAATGACAGTTCACTCGCCGGGCAAGCTCTGGTAACGCTGGCGGAGAAACCCGCATGGGATGTCGATCTGAAATTCGGCCAGCTCAATCTGGATAACCTGCTCGTACAGCATGACGCTCTGACGGCGACAGATACCGGGGCACAGCAGAGTCAGAGTCAGAGCCAGTCGACTCTGGCGCGACCGGTCATTGCCTCGCAGGTTGATGCCGTCTCTTACCAGGGGCTGAAAGGATTTTCCGCCAATATAGCACTTCAGGCGGATAAAGTTCTCTGGCGGAAAATGGCCTTTGATAATGTTTCTGCAAAAATTGTCAATCAGGCTGGCTTGCTGAATATCAATGAGTTACAGGGAAAAAGTGACGGTGGGTTGATCTCGCTTCCTGGCGCGCTGGATGCCAGAAAAGGCTCACCACGGGCCGTCTTTCATCCACGACTGGAAGGCGTAGAAATCGGCACTATCCTGAAAGCCTTTGACTACCCGATAGCCCTTACTGGCAAGCTGTCACTGGCTGGCGATTTTTCGGGCTCTGACATTGATGCGCAGGCATTTCGTCACAGCTGGCAAGGACAGGCCAATGTTGAGATGAGTGGCACGCGTATGGAAGGCATGAACTTCCAGCAACTGGTGCAACAGGCGGTTGAGCGTAGCGGCGGCAATGCAAGCTCACAACAGGATTTGGATAATGCGACGCGGCTGGATCGCTTTGTGACCGATCTGACGCTGGATAACGGCAAGGTTACGCTGGATAACATGGAAGGGCAGTCCGCCATGCTGGCGCTTTCGGGTAAGGGCACGTTAGATCTGGTTGAGCAAAATTGTGATACTCAGTTTAACGTACGCGTGCTGGGCGGATGGAATGGGGAAAGCAAATTGATCGATTTCCTCAAAGCGACTCCGGTTCCGCTCAGGGTCTATGGCAAATGGCAGTCGCTGAACTATAACCTGCAGGTTGACCAACTCTTGCGTAAGTATATGCAGGATGAAGCGAAACGCCGATTGAACGACTGGGCCGATCGCAACCAGGACTCCCGCAACGGCAAAGACGTTAAAAAGCTGCTGGATAAACTTTGAACCCTTGAGCCGGATGGCGCTTTAGCGCCATCCGGCATATCGCTTATACCTCGTAATCCATCTCTTCTTCACTGCGCAGTGGTATCAACTGGACTTTCTGCACCCGATGGTTTTCTACTTGCAAGGTTTTCAGCAAATAGTCACCCACTTGTACTTCCTCTCCGGTTTTCGGGATACGCTGCAGATACTCCATTAACAGCCCGGCAATGGTGTGGTACTCACGTTTATCATCTAATGGGAGCGGGACATACTGTACCAGGTCTTCCAGCGGCATATGGCCGTTTGCCGTCCACGACCCATCGGCATTTTTCTGAATATCATGACGCGCGTCGATCTCTTCGACTTCATTTGGCAAGTTACCCGCGATGGTTTCCATCACGTCGCTCAGCGTCACGATTCCTTCCACCGAACCAAATTCATCGGCCACAAAAGCGAAGTGCGTACGGGCATTACGGAACTGCTCCAGCGCCGGAAGGAGCGGCAGGGTTTCCGGGAATACCAACGGCTGGCGAAGTAAGACGCGCAAATCGAGTGGTTCGCCACGCAGCGACTGTTGCAGAAGGTCAATCACATGCACCACACCGAGCAGTTCTTCCTGTTCATCTTCTCCGGTTACGACCAGACGCGTATGCTGGTTTTTCTCCAGGAGTGTGCGAATTTCAGCTTCCGGGGCATTGAGATCAATGTGCTCGATATCATGGCGTGACGTCATGATGCTGCTGACGGTTCGCTGATTAAGGTTCAGTACGCGTTCAATCATCCGCCGTTCTTGTGGTGCAAAAATCTGGCCTTCATGATGATCCGCCAACATGGCG
Organism: Citrobacter sp. U14242; assembly: GCF_046555775.1. Classification (NCBI taxonomy): domain Bacteria; kingdom Pseudomonadati; phylum Pseudomonadota; class Gammaproteobacteria; order Enterobacterales; family Enterobacteriaceae; genus Citrobacter; species Citrobacter sp. U14242. The sequence goes on along the minus strand of NZ_JBKGLW010000010.1, from coordinate 123,529 downwards.
GCAGTTTCGGCATCCAGCTCGGCATCTTCTTTTTGACCGCTTATCAGACGCATCACCGCCTCGGCGGTACGCTGGCGTAACGTGTGGTTAGCCGACAGGAAACGACGACGGTTAAAAATAGCCAGCTGGTTCAGGGCTTCTATCATGACCGAGAAGCCGATAGCCGCGTACAGATAGCCTTTCGGTATGCGAAAACCAAAGCCTTCCGCGACCAGGCTGAAACCAATCATCAGCAGGAAGCTCAGGCACAGGATAACGATAGTTGGGTGGCTGTTAACAAAGCGGGTCAACGATTTACTGGCCAGCATCATCAGGCTGATGGCAATAATCACCGCCGCCATCATGACCGCCAGATGATCAACCATGCCAACAGCGGTGATCACAGAGTCCAGTGAGAAAATGGCGTCCAGTACCACAATTTGCGCGACCACGCCCCAAAATTTCGCACCCCGACGCTGAGTGGGATTGTCGCTGTCTTTCCCTTCCAGCCTTTCGTTAAGCTCCATCGTCGCTTTGAACAGCAGGAAGAAGCCGCCAAATAGCATGATCAGGTCACGGGCGCTGAAGCTGAAGCCCCGAATGCTGAACAGAGGTGTGGTCAGCGTCACCAGCCATGATATTGACGCCAACAGCAGCAGGCGCATGACCATCGCCAGTAGTAGCCCGGTAATACGCGCCTTATCCCGCTGGGCTGGAGGGAGTTTCTCCGCGAGGATGGCAATAAAAACAAGATTATCAATGCCAAGAACGAGTTCTATCACGATTAACGTGACGAGTCCGGCCCAGATTGACGGATCGGCAATCCATTCCATAGTAAATGCTATACCCATAGTTATATGACAATTGTCACAATTCGATCATGGGTAAAACCGGCGAAAAATGCAATGGCGAGAAGGGATTTCTCTGCCGTTTATATCAGGACAGGGGCGAGAGAATAGCCTGAAGGTAACTGCAAGAAATGGTTTTATTTATCCACTTATATTTAGGAAATATCGCAGGTTGGATATTTATATATTAGCATTGTCAACATCAATAAAATCTTAAAAATATACATGCCCCGCACTTAATATTAATCTTAAAAGGCTACGTTTCAGACTTGTTATCTTGCCTGCTATTCGGTTAGCTGCAACAATTCTTCCCGTAATAATCAAAAGATAAATATTCTGTCAGTATCGCATCATGCTATTTCTGGTGGGCTGGTGCTATGACAATGATGAACATTGCGAGGATGGTAAAAATATAAATTAATCAGTGCATTGGTAGCTAATGAAGCCAGGGGCGGTAGCGTGTCTGGTCGCCTGATGATAAACCTAAATTATTCTGTCAAGAGACAGCGGATGAATCTATTTTTTTTGGACTGATGCCAGTTAAATTTCTATTCAATTAACGGCAAGGTAAATGCAAACAGGTGTAATCGCTATTTAAAATGCACGTGATAATGACTCTGCCAAAGTGATAAATAATCAATGATGAAATCCAAACTTAAATTGATACCAGTATTGGTGTCGGTAATATTGATCAACGGTTGTACCGTGCTTCCGGGCAGCAATATGTCTACCATGGGCAAAGATGTGATTAAGCAACAGGATGCCGATTTTGATATCAACCGGATGGTGAATGTTTATCCACTGACCCCTCGACTGGTTGAACAATTGCGTCCGCGACCGAATGTTGCTCAACCTAACATGTCGCTGGATCAGGAGATCTCCGGGTATCAGTACCGGATTGGCCCCGGCGATGTCCTGAATGTCACCGTCTGGGATCACCCCGAACTCACCACGCCTGCGGGACAGTATCGTAGCTCAAGCGATACGGGAAACTGGGTGCAACCTGATGGCACCATGTTTTATCCCTACATTGGCAAAGTGAGCGTGGTGGGAAAAACGTTGGCAGAAATTCGTAGTGATATTACCGGGCGCTTAGCGAAGTACATCGCGGACCCGCAGGTGGACGTTAATATCGCCGCATTCCGCTCGCAAAAGGCATATGTCTCCGGGCAGGTGAATAAATCCGGTCAACAGGCCATCACCAACGTACCTCTTACCATCCTTGATGCTATTAATGCCGCAGGCGGCCTCACTGAAGAGGCTGACTGGCGCAACGTTGTGCTGACCCACAAAGGGCAGGAGCAACGAATTTCGCTGCAAGCGCTAATGCAAAATGGCGATCTAAGCCAGAACCGTCTGCTCTATCCTGGCGATATTCTGTTTGTCCCGCGAAATGACGACCTGAAAGTGTTCGTGATGGGCGAAGTGAAAAAACAGAGCACCCTCAAGATGGACTTCAGCGGTATGACGCTCACCGAAGCGCTGGGCAATGCGGAGGGCATCGACCTGACCACCTCCAATGCCAGCGGCATCTTCGTGATTCGTCCATTAAAAGGCGAGGGCGGGCATAACGGCAAGATCGCCAATATCTACCAGCTTGATATGTCCGACGCGACATCGTTGGTGATGGCGACCTCTTTCCGACTTCAGCCTTACGATGTGGTGTATGTCACGACCGCGCCGGTTGCTCGCTGGAACCGTTTGATCAATCAGTTGCTGCCGACCATTAGCGGTGTTCGTTATATGACGGATACGGCCAGCGACCTCCACAACTGGTAATCATGATGTTTAACAAAATATTAGTTGTCTGCGTGGGGAACATTTGCCGCTCTCCGACGGCAGAGCGCTTGTTAAGGCAATTCCATCCGGCGTTGACGGTTTCTTCCGCTGGCCTCGGCGCGCTGGTAGGCAGGGGCGCAGATCCGCGCGCCATGAGTGTGGCTCAGGCACATAACTTGTCGCTGGAAAATCATTGTGCGCGGCAGATCTCGGGACGGATGTGCCGGGAGTATGACCTGATCCTGACCATGGAAAAACGCCATATTACGGCGTTGTGTGAAATGGTGCCGGAGATGCGTGGCAAAGTGATGCTGTTCGGCCATTGGGACAGCGAACGCGAAATACCCGACCCGTATCGCAAAAGCCGTGATGCATTTGATGCGGTGTATGCACTACTTGAGCGGTCTGCCCACCAATGGGCTCAGGCACTGAATGCGGAGCAGGGAAAACAATGACAGAGAAAGAAAAACCGTCTGCAACGTCGGTAACTGGCAACGATGAAATCGATATCGGACGTCTGGTTGGGACAGTCGTCGAAGCACGCTGGTGGGTTCTGGGCATAACCGCCGCATTTGCGCTGTGTGCGGCAGTCTATACCCTGTTTGCCACGCCGATCTACAGTGCCGATGCGCTGGTGCAAATTGAACAAAATACCGGAAACTCGTTAGTCCAGGATATTGGCTCGGCGTTATCCAACAAGCCACCGGCCTCTGAAGCGGAAATTCAACTTATACAGTCGCGACGGGTATTGGGCAAAACGGTAGACGATCTCAATCTGGATATTTCCGTTACTAAAGATACATTTCCTCTTTTTGGTGCCGGTTGGGACCGACTGATGGGCCGCCAGAATGAAACGGTCAATGTGACGACCTTCACCTTGCCAACGTCAATGAATGAACAGACTTTCACGTTGAGTGTACTGAACGATAAAAGTTATCAACTGGTGAGTGACGGTGGCTTTAGTGCGCGTGGTCAGGTTGGGCAGTTACTGAACCATGACGGTGTATCGATGCTGGTTGAGGCGATTCATGCCAGTCCGGGTAGCGAATTTACCGTCAGTAAGTTCTCCACGCTTGGCACAATCAACAATCTGCAAAATAACCTGATGGTGACGGAAACAGGTAAAGATACCGGGGTTTTGAGCCTGATCTTTACGGGGGAAGATCGTGAACAAATCCGCCAGATCCTCGACAGTATTACCCGCAACTATCTGCAACAAAACGTGGAGCGTAAATCTGAAGAGGCCGCCAAAAGCCTGGCATTTCTGGCAAAACAATTGCCAGAGGTGCGCAACCGTCTGGACGTTGCCGAAAACAAGCTGAATGCATTTCGTCAGGATAAAGACTCCGTCGATTTGCCGCTGGAGGCCAAAGCGGTACTGGATTCGATGGTCAACATTGATGCTCAATTAAATGAACTGACCTTCAAAGAAGCTGAGATTTCCAAACTGTTCACCAAAGCGCATCCCGCGTACCGCACGTTGCTGGAAAAACGCCAGGCACTGGAGGATGAAAAAAACAAGCTGAACGGGCGCGTAACAGCAATGCCGAAAACGCAGCAGGAAATTGTCCGCCTGACGCGTGACGTGGAGTCTGGCCAGCAGGTCTATATGCAACTGCTGAATAAACAGCAGGAGCTGAAGATCACGGAAGCCAGTACGGTTGGCGATGTGCGCATTGTCGACCCCGCTATTGCTCAGCCCGGTGTCCTGAAACCGAAAACGGCGCTGATTATTCTCGGGAGTCTCCTTCTCGGTTTAATGCTTTCAGTGGTTGGCGTGCTGCTACGGTCGCTGTTCAATCGCGGTATTGAAAGCCCACAGGTGCTTGAAGAGCACGGCATCAGCGTGTATGCCAGCATTCCCTTGTCAGAATGGCAAAAAGCCCGTGATAACGTGCAGACCATTAAAGGCGTTAAGCGCTATAAGCAGAGCCAGTTGCTGGCGGTGGGTAATCCGACTGACCTGGCAATAGAAGCGGTGCGCAGTCTGCGTACCAGCCTGCACTTCGCCATGATGCAATCACGTAATAATGTGCTGATGCTTACCGGGGTCAGCCCGTCGATCGGCAAAACGTTTGTCTGTGCCAACCTGGCTGCGGTTATCAGTCAGACCAACAAGCGCGTGCTGCTGATCGACTGTGATATGCGTAAAGGTTATACCCATGAGCTGCTCGGGACCAATAACGTCAACGGTCTGTCTGAGATCCTCAGCGGCAAGGGTGACATTCCCTCCTGTGCCAAACCGACTTCAATTGCACATTTTGACCTGGTCCCTCGTGGGCAGGTTCCCCCTAATCCTTCAGAACTGCTGATGAGCGAACGCTTTGGCGAGCTGATGACCTGGGCTAGCGCAAACTATGACCTGGTGCTGATTGATACGCCGCCAATACTGGCCGTGACCGATGCGGCTATCGTTGGCCGTCACGTCGGAACCACGCTGATGGTGGCGCGTTACGCGGTCAACACGCTGAAAGAGGTGGAAACCAGTCTGAGTCGCTTCGGGCAAAACGGTATTCAGGTGAAAGGGGTGATCCTCAACTCCATCTTCCGGCGCGCCAGCGGGTATCAGGATTACGGCTACTACGAATATGAGTACACCTCGGATTCGAAATAAAGAACGAACATTGCCGGATGGCGGCTTCCAAAAACATATTTATACCCTGAATAACTCGAGTTGCAGGAAGTCAACGCACATGCAACCTGAAGTATGACAGGGATATCTGGGACAAAAAAATGACGACAGACAATCCGCTAATTTCTATTTATATGCCCACCTGGAACCGCCAGCAGTTGGCTATCCGGGCGATTAAATCGGTGCTGCGCCAGGACTATAGCCACTGGGAAATGATCATTGTTGATGATTGCTCTTCCGGGTATGAGCAACTGCAACAATTTGTTGAGGCGTTAAACGATCCACGCGTGAGCTATACGCATAACGATATAAACTCCGGCGCGTGCGCAGTACGCAATCAGGCCATCATGCAGGCCAGTGGGCAGTACATGACGGGGATTGATGATGACGATGAGTGGACGCCGAATCGCCTGAGCACATTCCTTCAGTCTCGTCATCAACTGGTGACACACGCTTTTTTATACGCTGATGATTATGTCTGTGACGGTGAGGTTTATTCACAGCCAGCCAGTCTGCCGCTGTATCCAAAGTCGATGTACACACGACGCCGATTCTATAAACGCAATATCATTGGCAATCAGGTCTTTAGCTGGGCGTGGCGTTTCAAAGCATGCCTGTTTGATACGACGTTAAAAGCCGCGCAGGATTACGACATTTTTCTGCGCATGGTAGTGGCCTACGGTAAGCCCTGGAAGGTAAAAGAGGCGACGCAGATCCTGCATGTGAATCACGGCGAGATGCGCATTACTTCCTCTCCACATAAGTTCTCCGGTTATTTCCAGTTCTATCGCAAGCACAAAGGTAAATTTGACCGGGCGAGTAAAAAATATCAGCTGTTTACCCTTTATCAGATTCGTAACAAGCGGATGAACTGGCGCACATTGCTGACGTTGCTTTCCATCCGCAACGGTAAGCGCCTGGCTGACGGTCTGCGAGGACGTTAAGTATGCGAAGTCAATATGTGCGAGCAAAGGTAATGTAATGAATATTTTGCAATTTAATGTTCGGCTTGCCGAAGGCGGGGCGGCAGGGGTCGCGCTGGATTTACACCTGCGTGCGCTGGAAAAGGGGTGGTCGTCGCGGTTTGTATACGGCTATGGCAAAAGCGGCAAGAAAAGCGCCAGTCACGGGAATTATTCGCACGTGATCCAACATACACCGCGTTTGACGTCGGCGGTGAATATTGCGCTGTTTCGCCTCGCAAACCGCGATCTGTTTGGCAACCTCAACAGTCTGTACCGCACAATTACCCGCACCGTGGGCCCGTTGGTTCTGCATTTCCATGTGTTGCACAGTTACTGGCTGAACCTCGAAGAGGTGGTGGCGTTTTGTCAAAAGGTGAAGGCACATAAGCCCGATATCACCGTTGTCTGGACGCTGCACGATCACTGGAGTGTTACCGGACGCTGCGCTTTTACCGATGGCTGCGAAGGCTGGAAAACAGGCTGCCAGAAATGCCCAACGTTAAGCAACTATCCCCCGGTTAACGTTGATAAAGCACATCAGCAACTGCCCGGTAAACGTCAAATGTTTCGTACGATGCTGGCGCTTGGCTGCCAGTTTATCTCGCCCAGTCAACATGTAGCGGAAGCATTTAACAGCCTGTACGGTGCCGGGCGTTGTCACATCATCAATAACGGTATCGATGTGGCGACAGAAGCGATTCTTGCTGACTTGCCGGTTCAATATGAGCCGCTGGGCAAACCGAAGATTGCCGTGGTGGCCCACGATTTGCGCTATGACGGCAAAACCCGCCAGCAACTGGTCCAGGCGCTTATCGCGCTCGGTGACAAAATAGAGCTGCATACCTTCGGTAAGTTTTCCCCGTTTGCCGGAGCAAACGTCATCAACCATGGGTTTGAAAGTGACAAACGAACCTTGATGGGGGCGCTAAATCAGATGGATGGGCTGGTGTTCAGTTCACAGGTTGATAACTACCCGCTAATCTTGTGCGAAGCGCTTTCTATCGGTGTACCGGTTATCGCCACGCACAGCGAGGCGGCACAGGAAGTGCTGGCAAAATCAGGCGGTAAAACGTTCAGTGAAGCGGATGTTCTGCGTCTGGTACAACTGAAAAAATCAGAAATTGCACAGGCGGTATTTGACACCACGCTGGCTACCTTTAGCCAGCAGAGCCGGACAGCATACAGTGGGCAACAGATGCTGGAGGAATATGTCTCGTACTATCAGGGTCTGTAGCTATCTGGTGTTACCGCTGCTTTATCTGCTGGTTAACGTCAAACTTGCGCAACTGGGTGAAAGTTTCCCTGTCACCGTTGTCACTTTTTTACCGCTGTTGTTACTGCTGTTTGTCGACCGTATCAATATTAAAAAGCTGTTGATTGCGTTGGGCGTGGGTGGGGGCCTGACGGTGTTTAACTACCTGTTTGGCCAATCGCTGGATGCCAGCAAATATGTAACATCTGCCATGTTGTTTATCTATACCGTGATCATTATTGGCATGGTGTGGAGCATCCGCTTCAACATCATTTCACCGCATAACTATCCTAAAATTTTACGTTTATTCTGGCTGGTGGTGGGGTTAGTGGTCGGTCTGGCTGCCGTTGAAATGGTACAGATCATTCTCAGTGGTGGCAGCAGTATAATGGAAGCTATTTCGAAATATCTTATTTACAGCAATAGCTATGTTCTGAACTTTATTAAGTTTGGTGGAAAACGTACCACTGCACTCTATTTTGAGCCTGCATTTTTCGCTCTGGCGTTAATCTCAATTTGGCTCAGCATCAAACAGTTTGGTATCAAAACGCCCAGGACCGATGCTATGATTCTGACAGGGGTGATATTGTCAGGATCGTTTTCGGGAGTAATGACATTTATTTTGTTTTATCTACTGGAGTGGGCGTTTCAGTATCTGAATAAGGATGCGATAAAAAAGAAGTTACCCTTGGCGATTATCTCACTGAGTGTGTTTATGGTGGGCATGATATTTGCCTTCCCCTACATCACGACGCGTCTTGGTGATTTAGGTACAGAAGGCTCTTCATCTTATTATCGCATAGTAGGACCGTTGGTCATGGTTGGATATTCATTACTGAATGTCGACGGTGTGGTGAGATTTGGCTCACTTTATGAATATGTTGCATCATTCGGAATCTTTAACGGTGCAGATGTAGGTAAAACGATAGACAATGGTTTGTATCTGTTAATTATCTATTTTTCGTGGTTCGCCGTAATATTATCCCTGTGGTACATGGGGAAAATAGCGAAAATGATGATGAATGCGTTTGGTGATAATCAGAATTATCGGGTGCAACTTTATCTTTTTACACCGTTGTCGTTGTTTTTCACCGGTTCAGTATTTAGTCCGGAATACGCATTTTTAATCGTATGTCCGTTTATTTTGCGCAAGGCGCTGAATATCGCGAGGTAATTGACATGCTGCTGAGTATTATCACCGTCGCTTTCCGCAATCTGGACGGGATCGTCAAAACCCATGCGTCACTGGCGCATCTTGCGCAGGCGAACGATATCAGCTTTGAGTGGATTGTTATCGATGGGGGGTCTGCAGATGGTACGCCGGCGTTCCTGGAGAATCTCAATGGAGAGCACCAGTTACGTTTTGTCAGCGAGCCTGATAACGGTCTCTACGATGCAATGAACAAAGGTATCGCTATGGCGCGCGGGCGTTTTGCACTATTTCTCAACTCTGGAGATATTCTGCATGCCGATTCTGCACATTTTATCCGCCAGTTAAAAACGCAGAGTGATAAAACGATGGTGATTGGCGATGCATTGCTGGATTTTGGTAATGGTAAAAAAATGACGCGCCGGGCTAAACCAGGTTGGTATATTTACCACAGTTTGCCAGCCAGCCATCAGGCAATATTTTTCCCGCTGACGGGCCTGCAAACCTGGCATTATGATTTGCAATATAAAATATCATCGGATTATGCGCTGGCAGCAAAATTATACAAGTCCGGGTTCGCTTTTAAAAAACTGACTGGTTTAGTCTCGGAGTTTTCCATGGGTGGTGTATCGACTACGAATAATCTTGAATTGTGTCGGGATGCCAAAAGAGTTCAACGTCAAATATTGCGCATGCCCGGTTTTTGGGCTGGGTTTTCTGAATACATACGTCTGCGTACAACCGGTAAGACAAAACACTTATATGGTAAAACGTAAGGTCACACTATGCAGAATTTAAACGGCTTCGCGGTGCCGAAAGGTTTTCGCGGCGGCGGTGTCATTAAAGTGCAATTATGGTGGGCGGTACAAGCAACATTATTTCACTGGTCACCACAGGTTATGTATCGCTGGCGTGCATTTTTATTAAGAATATTTGGCGCGAAAATAGGAAAAAACGTAGTTATTCGCCCTTCAGTTAAAATTACTTATCCGTGGAAATTGACACTGGGTGATTACGCCTGGGTGGGTGATGACGCGGTTTTATATACGCTGGGTAATATTACGATTGGGGCTCATGCGGTTATTTCGCAGAGAAGCTATTTATGCACCGGGAGTCATGATTATGCCAGCCAACACTTTGATATTAGCGCCACGCCAATTGTAATTGGCGAGAAATGCTGGCTGGCGACAGATGTTTTTGTCGCACCTGGCGTGACGATTGGTGACGGCACCGTCGTGGGTGCACGCAGCAGCGTTTTTAAATCGTTGCCGGCCAATGCCATATGTCGGGGTAACCCCGCAGTAGTTACGCGTAAACGCGTCGAGAACGTTACTCCCTGAAGGGAAATTTTAAGAGGTAATAACATGTCAAAAGTCGCTCTCATCACTGGCGTAACCGGGCAGGATGGTTCTTACCTGACAGAGTTTCTGCTGGAAAAAGGTTATGAAGTTCATGGTATTAAGCGCCGGGCCTCGTCATTTAATACCGAACGTGTAGACCATATTTACCAGGACCCGCATGCGGGTAATCCCAAGTTCCATCTGCATTATGGCGATTTGACGGACTCTTCTAATCTGACCCGCATTTTGCAAGAGGTTCAGCCGGATGAAGTCTATAACCTGGGCGCAATGAGCCACGTGGCAGTGTCGTTTGATTCGCCAGAATATACTGCTGATGTTGATGGGATCGGCACGCTGCGTTTGCTGGAAGCGATTCGCTTCCTGGGGCTGGAAAAGAAAACCCGTTTCTATCAGGCTTCCACCTCTGAACTATACGGTCTGGTTCAGGAGATCCCACAAAAAGAAACGACACCGTTCTATCCGCGATCGCCTTATGCCGTCGCCAAACTGTATGCCTACTGGATCACCGTCAATTACCGTGAGTCTTATGGCATATATGCCTGTAACGGCATTCTGTTTAACCATGAATCTCCGCGTCGTGGCGAAACCTTCGTCACACGCAAAATTACCCGTGCAATTGCCAACATCGCCCAGGGGCTGGAGTCCTGTCTGTACCTCGGCAACATGGATTCGCTGCGTGACTGGGGACATGCCAAAGACTACGTCAGGATGCAGTGGATGATGCTGCAGCAGGAACAGCCGGAAGATTTCGTGATCGCCACTGGCGTGCAGTATTCCGTCCGTCAATTTGTGGAAATGGCCGCAGCCCAACTCGGTATTAAGCTGCGCTTTGAAGGAGAGGGCGTGAATGAAAAAGGCATTGTGGTTTCGGTGACTGGGCATGATGCACCAGGGGTGAAACCGGGGGATGTGATGATCGCCGTCGACCCGCGCTATTTCCGTCCTGCGGAGGTGGAAACGCTGTTAGGCGATCCGACAAGGGCACACGAAAAACTGGGCTGGAAGCCGGAAATCACGCTGCGCCAGATGGTTTCTGAAATGGTTGCTCACGATCTGGAAGCAGCGAAGAAACATTCACTGCTGAAGTCCCATGGTTACGATGTTGTTATTGCACTGGAGAGCTAATGATGAAGAAGAAACGTGTTTATATTGCGGGACATCGGGGCATGGTGGGCTCTGCTATTTACCGACAACTCGCACAACGTGAAGATGTAGAGTTAATCATCCGTAACCGTGAGCAGCTCAATTTATTAGACACAACGGCGGTTAATGATTTCTTTACCCGTGAACATATTGACCAGGTTTATCTTGCCGCGGCAAAAGTGGGCGGGATTATGGCTAATAGTAATTATCCATCTGATTTCATTTATGAAAACATGATGATGGAAAGTAATATCCTTCATGCGGCCCATAATTCAAATGTCGGGAAGTTATTATTTTTAGGCTCATCATGTATTTATCCTAAGTTTGCGCAGCAACCCATCAAAGAGAGCGAGCTGTTGCAGGGATCGCTGGAGCCGACAAATGAGCCCTATGCCATCGCTAAAATTGCAGGGATAAAACTGTGTGAGTCCTATAACCGGCAGCATCGCCGGGATTACCGTTCAGTGATGCCGACGAACCTGTATGGACCTAACGACAATTTCCATAAAGATAATTCCCATGTGATTCCTGCGCTATTGCGTCGTTTTCATGAAGCCACCCAACGGGATGATAAGTATGTTGAAGTTTGGGGCAGTGGAAAACCCATGCGTGAATTTTTGCATGTCGATGATATGGCGGCAGCAAGCATCCATGTTATGGAGTTAGACAATGAGGTTTGGCAGGAAAATACAGAGCCAATGCTTTCTCATGTCAATGTAGGTACGGGGGAAGATTGCACGATTCGTGAGCTTTCCGACGCCATTGCAAAAGTTGTTGGTTTTCGCGGTGAAATTATTTTTGATGCTTCTAAACCTGATGGGACACCACGAAAACTGCTTGATGTCAGTCGCCTGAGAAGACTCGGGTGGCATCATGAAATCGGACTTGAACAGGGGTTGGTTAATACTTATCGCTGGTTCCTTGATAATCAGCAGCGGTATCGGGGTGAGTAATGTTTCTCAATAATGAAGACTTCGCTAATGCGGTGCGCACGACGCCGCTGATCTCTCTGGATTTTATCATTGAGAATGAGTTTGGGGAGTTTTTAGTTGGGAAAAGAACTAACAGGCCTGCTCAAGGATATTGGTTTGTGCCCGGCGGCAGGGTATTAAAAGATGAAACGCTGGAACAAGCATTTATGCGTTTGACGGCAGAAGAATTAGGTCAGCAGTTTCCCATAACACACGGTCAGTTTTTTGGTGTCTGGCAGCACTTTTATGAGGATAATTTTTCTGGTTCTTCATTTACAACGCATTATGTGGTGTTGGGTTTTCGACTGAAGATTAATACCAGTACCTCAATGTTGCCGTCAAAACAGCATGATACCTGGCGTTGGGCTAAAACGGATGAACTGATTGCCGATGGGAATGTGCATAAGAATACGCAGGCATATTTCAACCCAGCGACGAAAGATCGGGTGACCGGGATATGAGAATTCTGGTTTATGGTATCAATTACTCGCCCGAATTGACCGGAATTGGCAAATACACGGGAGAGATGGTGGAGTGGATGGTGAGCCGGGGGCATGAGGTTCGGGTAGTTACGGCACCTCCTTATTATCCGCAGTGGCAAGTAGGCGAACCTTATTCATCCTGGCGCTATCGTCGGGAAGTTGGTGTCACCACTGTCTGGCGCTGCCCATTGTATGTACCAACTCAACCTTCAACGCTAAAGCGGTTGCTACATTTGGGCAGTTTTGCCCTGAGCAGTCTTTTTCCCCTGTTGGCTCAGTATCGGTGGAAGCCTGACTACATTATCGGCGTGGTACCCACGCTGTTCTGTACACCAGGGATGCGTTTGCTGGCAAAACTGTCTGGCTCTCGCACCGTGCTGCATATTCAGGATTATGAAGTTGATGCGATGTTGGGGCTGGGATTGGCGGCAACCGGAAATTCCACCATGATTGCGCGAATAGCCAAAGCATTTGAGCGTAGCAGTTTGTTGAATGTGGATAATGTTTCCACGATCTCCCGCTCTATGATGCAAAAAGCGCAGGAGAAAGGCGTTGCTGCAGAAAAACTTATCTTTTTCCCGAACTGGTCCGAAGTGGAAAGATTCAGCAAGGTGGATAGTGCTGATATAGAGCAAATTCGTCAGCAGTTTGATTTGCCAACGGATAAAAAAATTATTCTGTATTCCGGCAATATTGGTGAGAAACAAGGCGTTGAAAATATCGTTGAGGCTGCAAGCCAGACTCAGGATAAACCATGGATATACGTTATTGTGGGTCAGGGAGGAGGGAAATCCAGGATGGAACAAATGGTCAAGGAACGAGCCCTAACGAATGTTAAGTTCTACCCACTCCAACCATACGAAATGTTGCCTGCGTTATTAAGGCTGGCAGATTGCCATTTAGTCATCCAAAGACGTGGCGCTGCAGATGCGGTCCTTCCTTCGAAGTTAACGAACATATTGGCGGTCGGGGGAAATGCCGTGATTACAGCAGAGATCCATACCGAACTGGGGCAGCTTTGTCAGAAACATCCCGGTATTGCGATCTGTATTGAACCAGAATCCGTTGAGATGCTTGTGGCCGGTATTACTGATGCAATCACTATGCCTGAATACAATATGATTGCACGTTCATATGCAGAGTCTGCACTTGAAAAAGATAATGTCTTAAATCAATTTATTAATCATTTGAAGGGTTGACTTATGAGTCAGAGTAACATTCATCCAGTAATTATTGCAGGTGGGTCCGGTAGCCGTTTGTGGCCATTATCCAGAACATTATATCCAAAGCAATTCTTGTGTCTGGATGGACAAAATACAATGTTGCAATCGACTATTTGTCGCCTTGATGGACTGGATTGTTCACCACCGCTGGTAATATGTAATGAAAAGCATCGATTTATTGTTGCTGAACAATTACAAGAAATCGATAAGCTAACGGGTAATATTATTCTTGAGCCACAAGCCCGGAATACCGCACCCGCAATCGCGCTGGCAGCAATTTCAGTATGTAACAATAATTCCGATCATAACCCGTTGTTGCTGGTCCTGGCGGCTGATCATATTATTGAAGAAAATCAATTCTTCCACGATGCAGTTACCTCAGCCATTCCGTTAGCCGAAGATGGCAAGCTGGTAACATTTGGTATTGTCCCGGATGCACCGGAAACAGGGTACGGTTATATTCGACGCGGTGAAGTCAGTAGTACCCAGATTAAAGTTGATTCTGTTGCTTTCAATGTTGATGCTTTTGTGGAAAAACCTGACCTTGAAACAGCCGAAAAATATATCTCTGCGGGTGAATATTACTGGAATAGCGGTATGTTTTTATTCCAGGCCCGACGCTATCTTGAAGAGCTTGAAAAATATCGCCCGGATATTCTACAGGCCTGCTTGTTGGCGATGGATAACGCTGAACTGGACAATGATTTTATCCGTGTCAGTCGGGACGATTTCCAGGCTTGCCCAGAGGAATCGATCGACTATGCCGTGATGGAGAACACCACGGATGCTGTAGTCCTGCCGATGAACGTTGGCTGGAGCGATGTGGGTTCATGGTCATCACTTTGGGAAATCAGCGATCGTAACGATGAGGGTAATGTTTATCATGGCGATGTCATCTCTCATAATACAGAGAACAGTTATGTCTACGCCGAGTCGGGATTGGTAGCAACCGTCGGCGTAAAAGATCTGATCGTCGTCCAAACTAAAGATGCAGTATTAATCTCAAATAAAACGGATGTACAAGATGTAAAAAAAATCGTTGCACAAATTCAGGCGGATGGTCGCCCGGAACAACATATTCATCGTGAGGTTTTTAGACCCTGGGGAAAATATGATTCTATTGATGAAGGTGATCGTTATCAGGTTAAAAGGATAACCGTGAAACCCGGTCAGGGCTTTGCATTGCGCATGCACCATCATCGTGCTGAACACTGGATTATTGTTGCGGGAACGGCAAAGATTACGATCTGTGATGAGGTCCAGTTATTAAGTGAAAATCAATCAGTGTATATTCCTCAGGGCACTATTCATTGTCTTGAAAACCCAGGGAAGGTTCCGCTGGAGATGATTGAAGTTCGCTCTGGAGTCTACCTTGAAGAAGATGATATTGTAAGATTTGGCACACATCATGAGCATATATAGAAATCTATTATTCATTTCTGTTCACTGACTCTCTGCGAACTTTTATGAAATAAAAATAACAGAGGCTGGCCTTTGTTACTTATTTAGGCAATCAGGCCCGGGCTAACTGTTGCCTGAAGAAGGAGATAACATGAGCCAGATAATCCGCGTTACCACTTGTGATATTTGTTACGGGTCAGTTGGTGATGTATGTCTGAACGTGCGAACGCGCACTCTCCTGGTATTACTAAATCAGTAATGCTGGTATTTCCCTTGCCCGATAAGGGCAAGTGGCGACTAACAGGAACCACGATGACACATCTAAAAAAGCGCGAACGAGCCAAAACCAATGCGTCGTTAATATCGATGGTGCAACGCTTTTCAGATATCACCATCATGTTTGGTGGATTATGGATAGTCTGCGAACTGAGCGGTTTGCCTTTCCTGTATATGCACCTGCTGGTGGCGTTAATCACGCTGGTCGTTTTTCAGATGCTGGGCGGGATAACGGATTTTTACCGCTCCTGGCGCGGGGTAAAAATTTCAACTGAGTTGGTGCTGCTACTGCAAAACTGGACGCTGAGTCTGATTTTTTGCGCAGGTCTGATTGCCTTTAATAACGATTTTGACAACCGGTTTGCTCTTTGGCTGGCATGGTATCTGCTGTCAAGTATTGGTCTGGTGCTGTGCCGTGCGTTTATTCGCTACGGGGCGGGATGGTTGCGTAATCGTGGTTATAACACGCGTCGGGTAGCGGTAGCAGGGGACCTTCCCGCCGGGCAGGTGCTGCTGGAAAGTTTTCGCCATGAGCCATGGTTGGGATTTGAGGTCGCGGGTGTTTATCACGACCCCATACCGGGGAAAAACGCCCAGGACTGGGCGGGAAATCTGCAGCAACTGGTGGATGATGCCAAAGCTTCACGCATTCATAACGTCTATATCGCTATGTCGATGAGCGATGGGGCGCGCGTAAAAAAACTGGTACGTGAACTGGCTGATACCACCTGTTCAGTGCTCCTGATTCCTGATGTCTTTACCTTCAATATTCTGCACTCGCGGATTGAAGAGATGAACGGTGTTCCTGTGGTACCGCTGTATGACACACCGCTTTCTGGCATTAACCGTCTGCTGAAGCGAGCGGAGGATATCGTCCTGTCATCGTTAATCCTGTTGCTAATTTCTCCTGTGCTATGCGCCATTGCGCTGATGGTGAAGCTGACCTCAAAGGGGCCGGTAATCTTTCGTCAGACCCGCTATGGGATGGACGGGAAGCCGATCAAAGTCTGGAAGTTTCGTTCCATGAAGGTAATGGAAAACGATGCAGTAGTTACCCAGGCCACACAAAACGATCCGCGAGTGACCCGCGTGGGTAACTTCCTGCGGCGGACGTCACTGGATGAATTACCACAGTTTATAAATGTGCTGACAGGCGGGATGTCTATTGTCGGGCCGCGTCCACATGCGGTGGCGCATAACGAACAGTATCGTCAGCTGATAGAAGGGTACATGTTGCGCCATAAGGTGAAGCCAGGCATTACCGGTTGGGCGCAAATCAACGGCTGGCGTGGTGAAACCGATACGCTGGAAAAAATGGAAAAACGCGTAGAGTTTGACCTCGAATACATTCGCGAATGGAGCGTGTGGTTCGATATCAAAATCGTTTTTCTGACGGTGTTTAAAGGCTTCGTCAATAAAGCGGCATATTAATATGAGCTTACGAGAAAAAACCCTCAACGGTGCCAAGTGGTCAGCCATTGCTACGATAATTATCATTGGCCTGGGGCTCATCCAGATGACGGTTCTGGCGCGGATTATTGATAATCATCAGTTCGGGTTATTAACCGTGTCGCTGGTGGTTATCGCGCTGGCCGACACGCTGTCTGATTTTGGGATCGCCAACTCGATTATTCAGCGTAAAGAGATAGGTTATCTTGAACTAACCACCTTGTACTGGTTAAACGTTGGGCTGGGGATAGCCGTTTGTATTGCTGTGTTTTCGCTCAGCGAGACTATAGCCGATGTGCTTAATAACCCTGAGCTGGTGCCACTGATTAAAACCTTAGCGCTGGCGTTTGTGGTGATCCCGCATGGGCAGCAGTTTCGTGCGCTGATGCAAAAAGAACTGGCCTTCAACAAAATTGGCATGATTGAAACCAGTTCAGTACTGGCCGGTTTTACTTTTACCGTGGTTAGCGCGCATTTTTGGCCGCTCGCCATGACGGCCATTGCTGGGTATCTGGTAAACAGTACGCTACGTACGCTGCTGTTTGGCTATTTTGGCCGCAAAATTTATCGACCAGGGCTGTGTTTTTCGCTTTCGTCCGTGTCGTCAAATCTGCGCTTTGGGGCGTGGCTGACGGCAGACAGCATCATCAATTACGTGAACACCAACCTTTCAACACTGGTGCTGGCCAGAACCCTGGGCGCTGGCGTGGCGGGAGGCTTCAATCTTGCCTGGAATGTGGCAGTTGTACCGCCAATCAAACTGAATCCGATAATTACCCGGGTGCTGTTCCCTGCGTTTGCCAAAATTCAGGACGATAGCGAAAAACTACGGGTCAATTTTTACAAGTTGCTATCCGTTGTCGGTATTATCAATTTCCCGGCCCTGCTGGGATTAATGGTGGTATCGAATAACGTCGTACCGCTGGTGTTTGGTGAAAAGTGGAACAGTATTGTTCCGGTGCTGCAACTGCTGTGCATTGTGGGTCTGCTGCGCTCAGTCGGTAATCCAATAGGCTCTTTGCTGATGGCCAAAGCACGGGTCGATATCAGCTTCAAATTCAATATCTTCAAAACCTTTTTGTTTATCCCCGCCATCCTGGTTGGCGGAAATATGGCGGGTGTGATTGGCGTCACGCTGGGTTTTTTACTGGTACAGGTTATAAACACCATCCTGAGCTATTTCGTGATGATCAAACCGGTACTGGGACCGAGCTATCGGCAGTACATGCTCAGCCTGTGGCTACCGTTCTATCTCTCCTTACCCACGCTGGTGGTGAGCTACGCGCTGGGAATGACATTGCAAAATAAATTGCCGTTAAGTGTGTTGTTAAGCCTTCAGATAGCCGCTGGCGCCCTGGCGTTTGTCGTGATGATTGTGCTGTCGCGTGATCCGCTGGTGGTGGAAATAAAACGCCAGTTCTGCCGAGGTGAAAAAATGAAAGCCTTGCTCCGCGCAGGATGAATTGCGTTTGTTGTCGTCCGGGGACGGGAAAACCGTCATCCGCACTGATTTTAAGAGGTCATGATGAAATTACTGATTCTGGGCAACCACACCTGCGGGAATCGCGGGGACAGCGCCATTTTGCGCGGTTTGCTGGATGCCATTCATACGCTCCAGCCTGAGACGGAAGTGGATGTGATGAGCCGCTATCCGGTGAGTTCCTCCTGGTTACTAAACCGACCGGTGATGGGCGATCCACTGTATTCACAGATGAAGCAGCATAACAATGCTGCAGGCGTCATGGGCCGCGTAAAGAAAGTGCTGCGTCGCCGCTATCAGCATCAGGTGCTGCTCTCACGCGTGACGGACTCAGGCAATCTGCGCAACATCGCTATTGCTCAGGGGTTTACTGACTTTGTCCGCGTGTTGTCGCGTTATGACGCCATTATCCAGGTCGGTGGATCGTTTTTTGTCGATCTTTATGGTGTGCCGCAGTTTGAGCATGCACTGTGTTCATTTATGGCCAGAAAACCACTGTACATGATTGGTCACAGCGTAGGGCCATTCCAGGACGAACAGTTCAATCAGCTGGCGAATTACGTTTTTGGGCACTGCAATGCGCTAATTTTACGAGAGTCGGTCAGTCTGGAACTGATGAAACGCAGTGAAATAACGACAGAGAAAGTTGAGTCAGGTGTGGATACCGCCTGGCTGGTAGACAACCATCACGATGACTTTGAACCGGGTTATGCCGTACAGCACTGGCTACAAACGGCAGCAAAGCAGAAGACAGTCGCCATTACGCTACGTGAACTGGCGCCGTTTGATAAGCGTCTTGGGACCACACAACAGGCCTATGAGCAAGCCTTTGCCGGGGTGGTTAATCGGATCCTTGATGAAGGTTACCAGGTGATGGCGCTCTCAACCTGTACCGGTATTGATAGTTACAACAAAGATGATCGCATGGTTGCACTGAACCTGCGTCAGTACGTTAACGATCCGGCCCGTTATCACGTGGTCATGGATGAACTAAACGATCTCGAAATGGGGAAAATATTGGGCGCATGTGACCTGACGGTGGGCACACGCCTGCACTCTGCCATCATCTCGATGAACTTTATGACGCCGGCGATAGCCATTAATTATGAGCACAAATCGGCGGGAATTATGCAGCAACTGGGGTTAGCGGAAATGGCGGTTGATATCTGCCATCTGTTGGATGGCAGCCTTGAAGGCAGGGTTGCCGATACCCTGGGACGGTTGGCTGAACTTAACATCAGGGTGGAGGAGGCTGTTAAGCGTGAACGTGAACACGGTATGCATATGGTGCAATCGGTATTAACGCGTATTGAGGAGGGGAAATGAAAGTCAGCTTTTTCCTGCTTAAATTTCCGCTGTCCTCTGAAACCTTTGTGCTGAATCAGATCACCGCGTTTATCGATATGGGGCACGATGTTGAAATTATCGCGTTATATCAGGGCGATCTTGATAATACCCATGCTTCCTATGTGGACTACCGTCTGGGCGAAAAAACACGATGGTTATTGAAAGAACCGGCTGGCAGGTTGGCGAAGCTGAAATACCGCACCACGACAATTTTACAGGGCATTACCCGGACAGCGACCTGGAAAGCACTCAATGTTTCACGCTATGGCGATGAGGCACGTAATCTGATTTTAGCGTCCATCTGTGCGCTAACCCCGCGAGCACTCCAGGCCGATGTCTTTATTGCGCACTTTGGACCCGCAGGCGTAACGGCGGCCAAACTACGTGAACTCGGCGTGCTTCGCGGCAAAATAGCCACTGTCTTCCATGGTATTGATGTTTCACATCGGGACATCCTTGTCCGCTATACCCCCGAATATCAGAAGCTGTTTCAGCGCGGTGATTTGATGTTGCCTATCAGCAATCTCTGGGCCGGACGTTTGCGGAATATGGGATGCCCACCGCATAAAATAGCGGTATCGCGTATGGGGATTGATATGACACGTTTTACACCTCGCGAAGTGAAAGCGCCTGGCACGCCGCTAGAAATTCTCTCCGTTGCACGGTTAACCGAGAAAAAAGGGCTGCATGTCGCTATCGAAGCGTGCCGCCAGCTGAAGGCGCGGGGTATCTCATTTCGTTATCGCATTCTGGGAATTGGCCCCTGGGAGCGTCGGTTACGTACGCTTATCGAGCAATTTCAACTGGATGATGTGATTGAAATGTCGGGATTTAAACCCAGCCATCAGGTTAAAGAGATGCTTGAGCAGGCGGATGTTTTCCTGTTGCCCTCCGTCACGGGAATTGATGGTGACATGGAGGGGATCCCGGTGGCGTTGATGGAGGCCATGGCCGTAGGGATACCGGTCGTCTCTACCGTGCACAGTGGGATCCCTGAGCTGGTGGAATCTGGAAAATCCGGCTGGTTGGCACCAGAGAATGATGCTCAGGCCCTGGCGGAGCGATTAGCGACGGTCAGTGTGCTCAACACTGAGCAAGTGAGGCCGGTAGTGGAGTGCGCCCGCGAAAAAATAGCCGCTGATTTTAACCAGCTCGCGATCAACAAACAGCTAGCCAGTCTGCTGCAAACGATGTAAATCGAGGTTGTATGCCAGAGAAAAAACTCTCCCGACGTACTTTTCTTACCGCAGGTTCTGCGCTTGTCGTTCTCCATTCTCCCGTCGCCAGAGCGTTTGAAGCTAGGCGCAGCGTCAACATCGAGGATTACAATCCCCAGGATTGGGTTGCTTCCTTCCGGCAGGCGTTTTCAGAGGCGCAAACCGTTATTGTGCCTGCTGGTCTGGAGTGCAGGAATATCAATACCGCAATCGAGATCCCGCCAGGTAAAATGTTGCATCTGCAAGGCGGGGTCAGTAGCAGCAGTCGTGGGCGATTTATTCTGCAGGATGGCTGCCGCGTGACAGGGGGGCAGGGGGGGCGCTTGCGAAATATTACCCTTGATGTTCGAGGCTCCGACTGCGTGATAAAAGGCATAGCCATGAGCGGTTTCGCCCCCGTGGCGCAAATTTATATCGGGGGGAAAACACCGCGAGCGATGCGTAACCTCACCATTGATGACATGACTATCACTCATGCGAATTACGGGATCCTGCGACAGGGGTTTCATAACCAGATGGATGGCGTACGGATAACAAACAGCCGTTTTAGTGACTTACAGGGGGACGCCATCGAGTGGAATGTCGCGATAAACGACAGTGACATCGTGATTTCAGACCATGTTATAGAACGCATTAATTGTACGAACGGAAATGTTAACTGGGGTATCGGTATCGGGCTGGCGGGCAGTACGTACGACAACACCTACCCCGACGAACTGGCGGTGAAAAGATTTGTGGTAGCCAATATAACGGGCTCGGATTGTCGACAGTTAGTCCATGTGGAGAACGGCAAGCATTTTATCATTCGTAATATTACCGCGCGAAATATCACCCCGGATTTCAGTAAGAAAGCGGGCATCGATAATGCTGCAGTCGCTATTTATGGATGTGATAATTTCGTTATCGATAATATCAATATGAAAAATAGCGCAGGGATGCTGATTGGTTATGGTGTGATCAAAGGACGGTATTTGTCCATCCCACAAAACTTTAAGTTAAATAATATTCAACTGGATAACACACACCTCGATTATAAATTACGTGGCATTCAGATTTCCTCAGGTAATGCAACTTCATTTGTGGCCATTACCAACGTGGAGATGAAGCGCGCGACGCTGGAGCTGCACAACAAACCTCAGCATCTTTTCTTGCGAAATATCAATGTGATGCAGCAATCCACCACTGGGCCGGCGCTAAAAATGCACTTTGATCTGCGCAAAGATGTCCGCGGTAAGTTTATGGCCAAACAGGGCACCTTGCTCTCGCTGGCCAACATTCATGCAGTTAATGAAGCAGGACAAAGCTCAGTTGATATTGACAGCGTAAACCACCAGGTTGTGAATGTCGCGGCAGTGAATTTTCGACTACCGGGCCGGTAATTTTACGACCATTCCTGGCTAAAAACCTACCCGGCTAAGATTATGATTACTGCATTCTGCTGATAAGCGGCGTAACATGCGTCTTAACTGAGCAATGTAATTCATACTGGCTAAAACAAGCTAAAAAGCTATAATTCAGCAACTATTGAATAGGTGAATGACTTAATGATTAATTTGAAAGCAGTTATTCCGGTAGCGGGCCTCGGGATGCACATGTTGCCTGCCACAAAGGCCATCCCAAAAGAGATGCTACCGATCGTTGATAAGCCGATGATTCAATACATTGTCGACGAGATTGTAGCTGCAGGTATCAAAGAAATCGTTCTGGTAACGCATGCGTCTAAGAACGCGGTTGAGAACCACTTCGACACTTCTTATGAACTTGAATCGCTGCTTGAACAGCGTGTTAAGCGCCAGTTACTGGCCGAAGTGCAGTCCATCTGCCCTCCAGGCGTGACTATCATGAACGTTCGTCAGGCACAATTGCTTGGTCTGGGTCACTCTATTCTTTGTGCCCGCCCAATTATCGGCGACAACCCTTTTGTGGTGGTGTTACCTGACGTCGTTCTGGATACGGCGAGTGCGGATCCACTGCGCTACAACCTGGCCGCAATGGTGGCCCGCTTTAATGAGACCGGGCGTAGTCAGGTGCTGGCAAAACGTATGTCTGGCGATCTTTCCGAGTATTCCGTTATTCAGACCAAAGAGCCTTTAGACAACGAAGGTAAGGTCAGTCGCATCGTTGAATTCATTGAAAAACCCGACCAGCCGCAAACCCTTGATTCGGACCTGATGGCCGTAGGGCGCTATGTGCTTTCTGCTGATATTTGGGCGGAAATTGAGCGTACGCAGCCTGGTGCGTGGGGGCGTATTCAGCTTACGGATGCTATTGCTGAGCTGGCGAAAAAACAGTCTGTTGATGCCATGTTGATGACAGGCGACAGTTACGACTGTGGTAAAAAAATGGGCTATATGCAGGCATTTGTGAAGTACGGACTGCGCAACCTGAAAGAGGGGCCGAAGTTCAGGGATCAAATTTTAAAACTGCTGAGCTAGTGCCACTGCTACCCTCATTGCCTACGATTTGAACCGGGTATCGCAGCAGTATATGTAAAGAGTAATGATTTGTCTGATACCCGCAGCATGCTGCTATAAATGTTTTTTTATAAATTTCAAATACTAAAAAAGGTAGATCGGTAAGAAATTACCGGTCCGCCGTAGGACATTTTTCTTGTCTACACAGTGAATAAATAAGAGAATATTCGTTTGAGATATTCCTTAATCCGTTGAGGGTTATCTGCAATTTGTTTGCCCAACATAAAATGAGCAGTGTCCTGGTAGCTGTAGAGCCAGTGCGGTAGCGTGCCCATTTCTCATTGAGCGACGATGAAACTCTTCCGTTGGTTTAGTATAAAACATTGATATTTAAGGATTTAAGATGTTACTTCCTGTGATAATGGCTGGTGGTACCGGTAGTCGTTTATGGCCGATGTCGCGCGAGCTCTACCCAAAACAGTTTCTTCGTTTGTATGGACAGCGTTCAATGCTGCAAGAAACAGTGCTTCGCCTGGATGATGTCGATGCACGGGAACCGGTAGTCATTTGCAATCAGGAACACAGATTTCTTGTTGCGGAGCAACTAAGACAAATTAATAAGCTCTCGCATAATATCATTCTTGAGCCCGTTGGCCGCAATACTGCGCCAGCAATAGCACTGGCAGCATTAAGTGCAATAGAGAATGGTGATGACCCAATTCTTCTGGTATTAGCCGCAGATCACATTATTAACAACAAACCGGCATTTCACCAGGCGGTAAAGTCAGCATTTAAATTTGCCATGCAGGGGCGCCTTGTCACATTTGGGATTGTACCAACCGGTGCAGAAACAGGTTATGGCTATATTCACCGTGGTAAGGAAGAAGTCCTTGGTGAGAATATCGCTTATCAGGTTAGCCGTTTCGTGTAAAAACCGAACAAAGAAACCGCGGAAAGTTATTTAGCGTCTGGCGAATATTACTGGAACAGCGGAATGTTCATGTTCCGGGCCAAGAAATATCTTGAAGAACTGGAAAAATTCAGACCCGATATTCTTGAATCCTGCAAGGCGGCAATCCGCGGTTGCAAAGATAGCGATGAATTTATCAAGATCGATCGCGATCTGTTTATCGCATGTCCGGATGAATCCGTTGACTACGCGGTCATGGAGAAAACGACAGATGCTGTCGTCGTTGGGCTTGATGCAGACTGGAGTGACGTGGGTTCCTGGTCGGCACTATGGGAAGTGAGCCCTAAAGATAAAAAAGGTAATGTCCTGACGGGCGATACCTTCATGCACAACGCAAATAACTGCTATATCAACACTGATGAAAAATTGGTCGCAGCTATCGGTGTCGATAATCTGGTGATCATTAATACAAAAGATGCTGTACTGGTCGTTGATAAAGATCAGGTGCAGGATGTTAAGAAAGTTGTTGAGTATCTTAAAGCTAATCATCGCAGTGAATATAAGCGTCACCGGGAAATATACCGTCCGTGGGGGCGATGCGATGTGGTGGTACAGACTGAGCGTTTTAATGTAAATCGAATCACCGTTAAACCGGGTGCAGCGTTTTCGATGCAGATGCATCATCACCGGACCGAACACTGGGTTGTGCTTTCTGGCACAGGTGAAGTGACGATTAAAGATCAAAAATTCCTGCTGACTGAAAACCAATCAACCTTTATTCCCATCGGAGCACAACATCGACTGGAAAACCCAGGCAAGATTCCATTGGAACTGCTTGAGATCCAATCCGGCTCCTATTTAGGGGATGATGACATTATTCGTATTAAAGACCAATATGGTCGTTGCTAATTTTGAAGGTATAAAGATCTATGTCTAAGCTGACTTGTTTTAAAGCCTATGATATTCGTGGAAAATTAGGCGAAGAATTAAATGAAGATATTGCGTATCGCATTGGTCGCGCATACGGTGAATTCCTCAAGCCTAAAACAATCGTGGTGGGCGGTGACGTTCGCTTAACCAGCGAGAGCCTGAAACTGGCATTAGCGAATGGCCTAATGGATGCGGGTACTGATATCCTCGATATTGGGTTAAGCGGGACAGAAGAGATCTATTTTGCAACCTTCCATCTTGGCGTTGATGGCGGTATCGAAGTTACCGCCAGCCATAATCCGATGGATTATAACGGGATGAAACTGGTTCGCGAAAATGCGAAACCTATCAGTGGTGACACAGGATTACGCGATGTTCAGCGTTTAGCCGAAGAAAATAATTTCGCGCCTGTTGATGCCCAACTGCGCGGAAGCTACAAGAAGATTTCTATCCTGGACGCTTATGTCGATCACTTAATGGGCTACATTGATTTCGCGAACTTCACTCGTCCAATGAAGCTTGTGGTTAACTCTGGCAATGGTGCTGCAGGCCATGTCATTGACGCAATTGAAAAACGTTTCGTTGCTGCTAATGTTCCCGTTACATTTATTAAAGTCCATCATCAACCGGATGGCACTTTCCCTAACGGGATCCCTAATCCTCTGTTACCAGAATGCCGCAAAGACACTGCCGATGCTGTTAAAGAACATGGCGCCGATTTAGGGATCGCATTTGACGGCGATTTTGACCGTTGCTTCCTGTTTGATGAAGAAGGGCAATTTATCGAAGGCTATTACATTGTCGGTCTGTTAGCCGAAGCATTCTTACAAAAAGAACCAGGTGCGAAGATCATCCATGACCCGAGACTGACCTGGAATACTATCGATATCGTGACTAAAGCTGGCGGCATTCCTGTGATGTCTAAAACGGGCCACGCCTTCATCAAAGAGCGTATGCGTAAGGAAGATGCGATCTACGGTGGCGAGATGAGTGCACATCACTACTTCCGCGATTTTGCATATTGCGATAGTGGAATGATTCCGTGGCTTCTGGTGGCAGAGTTGATTGCTAAAAGCAACTTATCGCTTGAGACGCTAGTGAGCGAGCGTATGAATGCATATCCTTGTAGTGGTGAAATTAACTATAAGGTCAACAATGCAAGTGTAATGATTGAGGCAATAGAGCAGCAATACGCGCTGATGGCGGAGCAAATCGATAAGGTCGATGGGTTGAGTATGGAGTTTTCTGACTGGCGGTTTAATATCCGTACATCAAATACTGAACCCTTATTGCGCTTGAATGTTGAAACAAAATCTAATACTGAAAAAGTTAAACTAAAAGTTTCTGATTTAGAAGTCTTCATCAAGTAAAGGTGAAACAGTGAAGGTTATAGAATTAATATGGGAGTATCGGGGTTTTATTCTCGGTAACATTAAAAGAGAATTCCAGTCAAAGTACCGAAACTCCTTGCTTGGGGTAACCTGGAGTGTATTAAATCCACTATCAATGATAGTGGTGTATACAGTTATATTTTCTCAAGTCATGCGGGCAAAATTACCAGGTGTTGATTCACAATATGCTTATAGTATCTATATATGTGCAGGTATTTTGACATGGGGATTGTTCTCAGATCTTGTACTTAGATCTCAAAATATGTTTTTGGATAACGCCAATCTTATAAAGAAAATCAATTTCCCCAAATTATGTTTACCTGTTACTGTAGTTGGTAGTGCATTAGTCAATTTCTTTATCATATTTTCTTTATTTACGATATTTTTAATTGTAACTAATGACTTTCCCGGTCTTGCCTATTTCGCTCTTATTCCAGTGCTCATTGTTATGATAATACTTGCTATGGGAATAGGTATTATTACTGGTGTCTTAAATGTATTTTTTCGCGATGTTGGGCAGTTTTTTGGTATTGTTTTGCAATTCTGGTTTTGGCTGACGCCGATTATATATCCAGCAACAATTTTGCCTGCAAGTATTCATCCCCTAATGAAAATAAATCCTATGGCTAGCGTGATTGAGGCATGTCAAAAGATTTTAGTGAGTGGAGTTTTCCCAAATTGGCTTGGATTAATCTACCCGCTTAGTCTTGGTATCGTACTTTGTTTCATCGGTTTGCATTTGTTTAGAAAACATATTGGTGAAATGGTGGATGAATTATAATGGGTAGCATTACTGTTAAACAATTATATAAAGAATACAAAAGTTACCCAAATAAATGGGGGCGATTAATTGAGTGGTGTGGGGTTACCAATAAAAAGAGGCACAAAACCAAGTCTGTCCTTAATGATATTAACTTTACAATCGAAGCCGGCGAGTCAGTAGGAATCATTGGCGTAAATGGTGCAGGTAAAAGTACCTTACTAAAGTTAATCACTGGCACTACACAACCTAGCCGTGGTGAAATAAAAGTAAATGGACGCATAGCAGCACTACTAGAGCTAGGTATTGGGTTCCACCCGGATTTTTCAGGTCGCCAGAATGTGTATATGGCTGGTCAACTGTTGGGCTATTCCACTGAAGAAATTGATAGTTTATTCCCTGAAATTGAAGCATTTGCTGAAATTGGAGAATATATTGATCAACCTCTAAGAATGTATTCTTCTGGGATGCAGGCCCGCCTTGCATTCTCGGTAGCCACGGCGACAAAACCGGATATACTTATTGTCGATGAAGCGCTATCCGTGGGCGATGTGTATTTTCAGGCAAAATGTTATTCAAGAATTGCGGAGTACAAAAAACAGGGGATGACTCTGTTACTTGTTTCCCATGCTGTGATGGACATCTCCAAGCAATGTGACAGAGCTATCTTTTTAAAGGCAGGCAAAGTTTATGCTGATGGTCCTTCCAGAGAAGTCGTTAATCTATATATGGATGACTTGTTTGGTAAAAAGAAAGAGAATATTGCCAATAATCAAGATAATGAAAGCTCTGTAATTAAAATTAATCAAGATTCAGAAGATCTCTATCATACACGCCCTGGATATCTGAAAGAGGAGCATCGCTGGGGACAAGGTGGTGCAAAAATTATCGATTACCTGACGGTAAGCGGTGGTGTAGAATATCCAACTGTAATCAATACTAATGATAAATTAGATGTTTATGTGAAAGTACTTTTTGAAGACGATTTTGAGCATGTTACTCCGGGGATTTTGCTCAAAAGTCTTGAAGGTGTATTTATCTATGGAAGTAATTCATACCTTTCCACAAAAGGGAAAATATTACCCACTGGGAAGTCTGGTCATATTGTAGTTTATAAATTCAGTATGAACTTATGTTTAAATGAAGGGGCCTACCTACTCTCGCTTGGGCTTTCGTCTGGAGATCCGACAAAAACAACGGATCCTATCGATAGAAGGTACGATTCTATATTATTAAAAGTTACAAACCGTGTCCATATGTGGGGATTGGTTGATATGCAGGCTGATTTTGAACAGATCGAGGAATTTATTTAATGACATATAAAGAACAATCAATTTCAGAACTGGTAGAGCAATTACCAGAGGTTTATCAGCCAATTTTTAAGCATCCTGAATTTAATGCGCAAGCATCTCGAACTCGTGCCTGCTTTGATAGATTAGAAACTATAACATCGATTTATGACTATATTTCCAAGGATAAAGGACGTCCTTTAAAAGTGCTCGATTTAGGCTGTGCACAAGGATTCTTTAGTCTGAACTTAGCTGCACGAGGCGCTAGTGTTACAGCTGTAGATTACAGCCAGCCAAATATTAATGTCTGCAATAAATTAGCAGATGAAAACGTTGGCCTCAATATCGAATTCTTGCTAGGTAGCATCGAAACAATTGTTCGGGAAAGAGTTAAAGAGCAAGAGTACGATCTTGTTCTTGGGTTAAGTGTATTCCACCATTTAGTCTATGAGCATGGGGCTGATTATGTTTTCGGACTTTTTGAAGAGTTGTCCAGTAAGGTTGAAACTGGCATTTTCGAGTTTGCGTTAAATTCAGAACCATTGTATTGGGCTGATGCTCAACCAGAAGAACCTCGTCAACTGATTGAGAGTTACACCTTTAACCATAATTTATCGATGCATGGTACACATTTATCGGTAGTAGAGCGTCCTTTATATTTCGCCAGTAATAAATACTGGAGCGTTGGTGGAAACTACGGTGTTATTGAGCACGCAATGCGTAGATCACACCAGTTGGATAATTATTATCACGGGGATAAGCGGCGTTACTATTTCTCAGATAATAAAATTATCAAAATTTTCTTAAAAGACGCTACCAATTGTAATTTTAATGAGCTAAAGAATGAATCAGTTTTCCTGGAAAGAAAAATTGAAGGGTTTCGTTCTTCAGATTTGCTCTGCTATGGTAGCAATGAAAGTGAGTCATGGTTAGTTAGAACTTTAACACCAGGTCGTTTGTTATTAGATATCATTCTGGCAAGTGATAAGTACGATGATGAGAAGATTGTCGCCGATATTCTTGAACAGATAACTCTTCTTGAAGAAAATGGTTTATATCATAACGATCTTCGTCTCTGGAATATTTTATTGGGAGATGATGGGAAGGTTCATGTAATCGATTATGGTTCTATCTCTAATCGCATTTCTGATGGCGATGATCTCTATGGACAAATACTGTCATTCTTTGCTCTCATTAAAGAAATAGCACATCATAAAATTCGGGAACAAGAGAGCCAGCGGCCACAGTTTATATCTCCTCATGATTTCCCAGAAAAATACAAAAAATGGCTCGCAAAGGTATGGCTTCTGCCGGGTCATCAATGGAATTTTAAGAATATATATGCAGCCTTCCTTGATCAGAATGAGGTCAATGACGATATCCCTGTATCAGCCATTCTGGAAAGCTATCTGTCATCAACAATAAACCATATGAATTGGCAAATTAAGCTTATCCAGAATAAAATTGCCACTTGCGACAGTAACGCATCTATTCATAATCATGAACTGGATGTGAAACTTTCGGCTAAAATCGATAATCTTAGTGAGAAAATTGATGATACTAACAATCGTATCACAGGAATAATAGATGGGAATAACATTGAAAACCAATTACGGAACGAGCTTAATTTAGTCTATGCAAGTACTTCCTGGAAAATAACTTATCCTCTGAGGTTGATATCTAAGTTAGTAAGAAAAGTGTTATGGTTCCGTGGGTGATTTCAGGAGAAAATCATGTTGCAAAAGATAAGTAAAGACATCATTTCTGCTGCGAGAATCTTTTTCGAAAATCGTCCACTGCTGAAGCAGCGTGTTGTGCTTTTTTTGAATCGCTATCCTAAATTAAAAAGTAGAATAAAGAGGAGAGTACAAGGGAACTATGATTATACTCCCCCTTTAACATTTTTTTTAAATGAGACTTCACCTAAAGAACACGATAAAGTAGTAGAGCAAGAAGTCTCTTTTGTTCTTAAAAAGAATGGTATCCATGAGAATAAAAAATCAGTACTTGAATCATGGTTCTATTAATTGATGGTTGTATAGACAATGAAAAAAATACTTGCTCTTAATTTTTATCCGGCATTTGTACCGATCTCTAATGGTGGTGAGTCTAAACTTTATAATTTTTATAAAACACTAAGTAATTATCATCATATAACCTTACTTACTTCAACTCATCCTGGCGGAAGTGTCGAAATAATCTCTCATACAGCGACATTTGTTGAGAAAAGAATTCCAAAAGATAATTATTTTGATCAATGCTGGAGTGAGCTTCAGAATTATGTTTCTGAAGGGCAAGGGGATCTTTCAGCTCCTGCTTTAGCTGCTAGTGCAAAATATCCTACGACGTTTCTGGCTGCGTACCTTAATGAATATGATTCAGCAGACATCATTATTCATGACTGCCCATTTACTATTGATTACGATATTTTTATAGGCATTGATAATAAGCCGAGGATCTATAATTCTCAGAATTGTGAAACGGATCTTTACCATACGCTTCATCAATCTGAAAAATCACAGCCTATAGTTGAACTTGTCGCTAAAGCAGAAAAAAGACTTTTAAGTAATGCCGATTTGATAATGTACTGCGGTGAAAGTGATTATGAATCATTTAAGAAAATCGCGCCACATAAAGAATCTGTAATGTTTTATTCACCTAATGGCATGGTAGACCATCATCGAACGATACCCCGTCGAATAAAAAGAAGTAAACATTCAGCTGTATTTGTTGGCAGCGCACATTTACCAAACGTAAGAGCAGCAACTTACATTGCAAAAGAAATCGCACCTAAATGTCCTAATATTATATTTGATATTATCGGCAACTGTTTACCAGCGGGTGATTACGTTCCAAATGTTATTAGACATGGTCGTGTTTCTGACGCTGAAAAAAATAGGATATTTGAAGATGCAAGTATTGCATTGAACCCTATGGAGTCTGGTAGTGGTTCTAATATCAAAGCATTAGACTACTTTTCTTATGCACTTCCGATCTTATCGACTCCTTTTGGTATGCGAGGGTTTAATACTGAGCCAGGCAAAAATGTCATTGAAGGCTCACTGAATGATTTTCCGGCGTTATTGAATAAGTATCTCGCTGATGAAAATTTTGAGAATACCGTTGAGATCGGTCTTGCAGGAAAGTCACTTGCTAGTGAAAAATATACGTGGGATGCGATTGTTACTAACTTCCTTCCTGAACTCGATAGGTTAATATCGCAGCCAGGCAGTTACACCTTAGTCCTTAATGATTATAACTCGTTTGCGACTGTTGGTGGTGGAGGAACTCGTACACGGGGACTCTATCAAGCTGTTAATAGTATTTCTCCAGTCGTTTTTCTTTGTTTCTCAGACGATAATAGGTTGTCTGTAAGTGAATACAACGAATATACTCATGTAATAGCTGTTCCTAAATCGCCAGATCATCGTAGAGAGGTTGATGATCTAAATGCACAATTTCACATTGCTTGTGATGATATTATTGCAAGTGTGCATTGTGCTCAAAATAACCTATTAGTTGCTATCTATAATATTCTTAAAAAATCGGCTCGGTTCATTATTGTCGAACATCCATATATGGCACCGTTACCCATTTTTTATCATGACAGATTTATTCATTCCTCACAGAATGATGAAAGAAATCTAAAGACCTCTCTATTAGAATGGCATCCTAAGAAAGACTATTTGATTGATATCGTTACGTCTGTTGAAAAGAAAGCAGTTGAGTATTCTGCTGCAACGATCGCCGTTTCTGATGATGATGCATATAGTCTTTTAGTTGGTAAAAAAACAGCAGGGCCAATGATTGTTGTTCGCAATGGCTCTCAACTGCCGGTAGATATCACTGGTAGTGTCTATAAACATGTAACGTCTAAAATTTCGAAAAAATCAGCAGTGTTCCTTGGCTCAGCACATATGCCTAATGTGGATGCAGTCAACTTTTTATTAAAAGAAGTGGCACCTAAGTGTCCTGATGTTCAATTTAATATTGTTGGTTCAGTTTGTAATTCAATCAGTGTTGTGCCGGGTAAGAATGTAGTTATGTGGGGCATCGTTGATGAAGAAACGAAATGCGCTATCCTTCAAAATTGTCTATTTGCGGTAAACCCTGTTATTTCTGGAAGCGGTTCTAATATCAAACTGGCAGATTTCTTTGCTAATGGATTGTTTGTTGTTAGCTCAAAATTCGGTTTGCGAGGTTACCCTGACAGTATTCAAAAACATATCGCTCTTGCAGAGCCTGAAGGTTTTCCGGATGTGATAAATACTTTATCTATTTCAGATGGAGTTTTCACTGACGAGATGAAAGATGAGCGCAAAGCCATTTTCCTTGACGAACTCTCAATGGTAGGTATTGCCAAAAAATTTGTTGATTTGCTCGTGAATCTGGAGAAGCCAAAGCGTAGAGTACTTTTTGTCACTTATCGCTATACTTATCCTGAACTGGGCGGTGCAGAGGCTCATTTAAAACGCTTTCTGAAGGCGCTTGGTGATACACAAGAATTCGAAATTGATGTCGTCACCACCGAGGTTAGCAAAACAAATAACCATGCACGTTTCGCGGAGCAATATGAGTTTGATGCTGGGGTTGGCGCACCAATTGAAATGCCTAACCTTCGGTTTGCTAGATTCCCTGTA
The DNA here is from genome assembly GCF_046555775.1 of Citrobacter sp. U14242. NCBI lineage: Bacteria > Pseudomonadati > Pseudomonadota > Gammaproteobacteria > Enterobacterales > Enterobacteriaceae > Citrobacter > Citrobacter sp. U14242. The sequence goes on along the minus strand of NZ_JBKGLW010000010.1, from coordinate 90,240 downwards.
GATAATGCTCCTGCCTCAGACTTAAGTGAAGCATTGAATTTGGCGTGGCGTGTTCAGCCTGTATTTGAGAAGGCTATTGTTCAGCATACCAATAAATTGTTGTTGGATGGACTTGCATGGGGATGGGCAGATCTGGAAGGGGAGGTTCCAAACCATTATCGCTGGAGCTACTCTTCCTGTGCAATCAATGTTGTAAAAACGAGTAAGGTAAAATTGACCGGCTATTCTCCGGAAAAGTCATTAGTTACTTTACAGTCTCCAAATGGATGCATTTATCTTACTCAGGAAATAGAGCATAGCTTTATACTTGAACTTGAAGCTGACGCAGGTCTATTGGAAATTGTCACATCCAGCAGATTTATTGGGGGGCAGGACCCTCGACCGTTAGGTTTTATTCTGAATGGATTGACAATCGATAACGTTTCTATCGATCTCGCCCAGCCAACGCTTGCCGACGCTAAGTCGATACCACCAGAGACTGTTTTTGATGTACTGTCTACGGCTGCAGAGCAAACACGTTTTCCATTAGGTGTCAACCTAACAGATATAAGAGGTCCGCACTCTTCGTCGATGGAACATTATATTGCTACTAACATTGGTAAGTACGATTTGGTAGTAACGCACAACATTGTTTTCAAACCAGCGGTATTTGCTCTTGACTTGGCGAAACAGCATAATGTGCCTTCATTATTGATACCGCACGCGCATCTGGATGATGACTATTACCATTTCCCAGATTTAATTAATGCTGCGCGAAAAGCAACAAAAGTCCTCGCTGTACCTAAAGCTGCGAATGCTTTCTATGTTGAAAAAGGGTGCTGCTCTGAATATCTTCCGGCCGGTGCCGATACTGATGAAGAGTTCCTTGAGAGCGATCGCCATGAGTTTGAAAGCGTGTATGGCAGTGATGATGAATTCGTTCTGGTCCTGGGGCGTAAATCCGGAGCTAAGGGTTATCGTTCAGTAATCCAGGCTGTTGAATCTATTAACCAGTCTGGTAAAAAACTTCGATTAGTAATGATTGGTCCGGATGATGACGGTTTAATGATCACGTCCCCATACGTCTCTTATTTGGGGAGGCAGCCGCGCTCAGTGGTGCGTGGTGCATTGATGTCTTGCCTGGCTCTGGTAAATATGAGTTCAAGCGAAAGCTTTGGTATAGTATTACTCGAAGCCTGGTTGGCCAGAAAGCCGGTGATCGCCAATAAATCTTGTGTGGCATTTCATGATATGGCTGTTGATCAAGAAAATGCCCTGATGGTGAGTCACGAAGAGCTACAGGATGCTTTGGTGCGCTTAAGAAACGAGCCGGCTCTGTGCGAGCGCCTGGGGAGTAATGGTTTTGAAACAGCTCAAAAATTTAGCTGGAAAGTGGTTGAAAACGACTTTGTAAATATTTGTCGTAAAGTAGCTCGATAAGACTTCTCTTCACATTGTTACATTGTCACTAATTATTAATAAGAGATTGATAGATTATTATGAATATAGCGATTGTTACTGGTATTACGGGTCAAGATGGTGCTTATCTGGCAGAACTGCTGCTTGGTAAAGGGTATAAAGTATACGGAACATACCGACGTACCAGCTCTGTCAATTTCTGGCGTATTGAAGAGTTGGGCATTGCACAGCACCCGAACTTGACTTTGGTTGAATACGATCTGACTGACCTGTCTGCTAGTATCCGCTTGCTGCAGCAAACTGAAGCTACTGAGATTTATAACTTAGCTGCGCAGAGCTTCGTCGGTGTATCTTTCGAACAACCGATTACTACAGCAGAGATTACGGGTCTTGGTCCAGTAAATCTTCTGGAAGCTATTCGTATCGTTAATCCTAAAATTCGCTTTTACCAGGCATCAACGTCAGAAATGTTTGGTCTGGTTCAGGCTGTTCCGCAGAAAGAAGATACTCCGTTCTATCCGCGCAGCCCATATGGCGTAGCGAAACTGTATGCTCACTGGATGACCGTGAACTACCGTGAGAGCTATAATATTTTTGCATCAAGCGGAATCCTGTTTAACCACGAATCACCATTACGTGGTCAGGAGTTTGTAACGCGTAAAATCACTGATTCTGTTGCAAAAATTAAGCTGGGAAAACTTGACGTTCTTGAACTCGGTAATATGGACGCTAAGCGTGACTGGGGTTATGCCAAAGAGTATGTAGAAGGAATGTGGCGTATTCTGCAGGCAGAAAAACCAGATACCTTCGTACTGGCAACTAACCGTACTGAGACTGTGCGCGACTTTGTCAGCATGGCTTTCAAAGCTGCTGGATTTACACTGCGTTTTGAAGGTAAGGATGAGGAAGAAGTGGGTATTGACACCGCAACTGGAAAAACGTTGGTTCGTGTAAATCCAAAATTCTTCCGTCCTGCTGAAGTCGATCTACTAATTGGTAATCCAGCTCGTGCAAAAGAAATTCTGGGGTGGGAGCCAAAAACTTCGCTGGAGCAGTTGTGCCAGTTGATGGTTGAGGCAGATTTGCGTCGTAACCAGCAAGGGTTTTCATTCTGATGTTCGGCGCCGGCAAACATGCTCTGGTGACAGGGATTAATGGTTTTACCGGCCGCTATGTGGCAGCGGAATTATCCGCTGCCGGATATCGGGTATTTGGTATTGGCGCAATGCCTTTTGATCAACCAGATTATTACCAGGTTGATCTAATGGATACTGCGAAATTGCAGGAGGTTATTCAGCTCATACAACCAAACGTTGTTATACATTTGGCCGCTATCGCTTATGTTGGGCATGGTGATGCAGATGCTTTCTACAACGTCAATTTACTTGGAACGCGCAATTTATTGCAGGCTTTGAGTACCTGCAGCACCATCCTGGATGGTGTGCTTCTCGCCAGTAGTGCTAACATTTATGGAAATGGTACAGCAGGGCAGCTGAATGAATCTGCGGCAGCAAATCCAGCGAACGATTATGCCGTCAGCAAGTTGGCCATGGAGTATATGTCTCGATTGTGGATGGATAAACTACCAGTATTCATAACGAGGCCATTTAACTATACCGGTGTTGGTCAGGCGGAAAACTTTCTTCTGCCAAAGATAGTTAAACACTTTAAATCAAAATCACCGACGATCGAGTTAGGTAACATTGATGTTTGGCGCGATTTTACGGATGTTCGTGCACTAAGCCATGCTTATGTCAAATTATTACAGGCGAAACCAGTTGGCGAAGTTATTAACATCTGCTCTGGCCGTACATATTCACTGAGAAAAGTTATTGAACTTTGTGAAAAAATAACCGGACACCATCTGACCATCCAAATTAATCAAGAATTTGTCCGGGCAAATGAAGTTAAGACACTTAGTGGGGATCCATCTAAACTACAATCATTTATTCCAGATTGGAATGTCCCACCACTCGAAGATACCCTGCGCTGGATGTTGGAAAACGAGTAATGAAAGTCATATTTGGAACTGATGCAATAAAATACCCATTAACAGGTATCGGTCGCTATGCATTTGAGTTGGCTAAATGTTTATCTGATGCTCCAGAAATATCTGAATTACTTTTTTTAAATGGGCATCGACTTACTCAGCAAATGCCCGTGGCTAAAGAAAATAGCTCTTCAACAGAAGGGCTTAAAAGTTTAATAAAAAAGAGTCGACTGGCTTCGGAAGTATATAGGCTCACAGCACCATGGTTGAAGACAAATGTCTTGAGAAATCATAAGGATGCGATTTATCATGGGCCGAACTTTTATCTGCCACCGAAGGTAGAGCGCTGTGTTGTCACGTTTCATGATCTTTCTGTTTTTACTTTACCGCAATGCCATCCTCCTGAAAGAGTTAGGTATATGCGTAAAGAGCTTTTACAAACGGTAAAGCGAGCATCAGTATTTATTACAGACTCTGATTTTACCAGATTGGAACTGATTAATTATTTCAATATTTCTGAAGGTAGGGTATTTACTGCAAAATTAGCATGCAGTGATGAATTTAGGCCTCGCCATGAAGAAGATATAACTTCTGTTCTCGGAAAATACGAGCTTACCTTTAAAAAATACACCCTGTTTACTGGCTCGATTGAGCCGAGAAAGAATATTACGACATTGCTTGATGCCTACGAACGTCTGCCACTGTCACTGAGAAAGCAGACTCCTCTCGTTATTAGCGGCTTCAAAGGGTGGAACAGTGATACTCTACATCGTCGATTTGAACAAGGTAAACGAGAAGGGTGGCTGCGCTACCTGGGATTTACGCCGTCAAGCGATTTACCTGCACTCTATGCCGGTGCTGTTAGTTTTTTATTTCCATCCCTCTATGAGGGATTTGGGCTACCAGTATTGGAGGCAATGGCATCTGGGACTCCGGTTGTTTGTTCAAACAGCTCTTCACTTCCTGAGGTTGCAGGTAGCAGCGCTTTAATGTGTGATGCTATGGATGTTGAGACACTTACGTCTTTAATTATGAAGAGTCTTACTGATACGGAATGGCAGGATAATGCCACTAAAAGTGGATTATCCCATGTTAACCAATTTTCATGGAAACGATGTGCAACTGAAACGGTTGCTGCATATAAACAGGTGAAGTAAGATTAATGTTGAAAGTACTGCATTTTTATAAGACATACTATCCAGATACTTTTGGTGGCATCGAGCAGGTTATCTACCAGCTAAGTGAGTCTGGGGCTGAATATGATGTTGAATCAACCGTACTTTCTCTAAGTAAACGCGGGGATATTGATAATCAAAAAATTGGTAAGCAGCGTGTCTTCTATGCAAAAACTAATTTTGAAATAGCCTCAACACCATTCTCTCTATCTTGCATTAAAAAATTTAAAGAACTAGCAAAGCAGGCAGATATTATTCATTACCATTATCCATTCCCCTTTATGGATATGCTGCATTTTTTATGCCGAATCAATAAACCAACAATTGTTAGTTATCATTCTGATATTGTTAAGCAGAAGTTTTTTTCTCGGTTATATTCGCCTCTAATGAATCAGTTTCTCAAATCAGTTGATTGTATTGTTGCTGCTTCTCCAAACTATGTAAAAACCAGTATTGTATTACAAAAGTTTGAATCCAAGGTAAAAGTTATACCTTATGGTTTAAATGAGAAATCTTATCCAGGTATCAGTAACGAAAAACTCAAATTTTGGCGAGACAGGTTTGACGGAGGTTTTTTCCTGTTCATTGGTGCATTTCGCTATTATAAAGGGTTACACACTCTTCTGGAAGCGGCACACACTACTTCGTTACCCATAGTTATTGTTGGTGGTGGAGGGATCGAAAGTGATATAAAGGCGAAAGCAGAAGAGCTTAATCTTACTAATGTGCATTTTGTTGGCTCATTACCCGATGAAGACAAGGCTGCATTACTAAAACTATGCACCGCTATTGTTTTTCCTTCACATCTTAGATCGGAAGCCTTTGGTATTACTTTACTCGAAGGTGCAATGTATGGAAAGCCGCTAATCTCATGTGAAATAGGTACAGGTACAAGTTTTATTAACCTTGATGGCTACACTGGCTTTGTTATTCCACCTAACGACCCCGTGAGATTAAGGCAGGTAATGCAAGAACTATACTCGAATCCTGAATTGGTTGAACGATATGGTTCAAATGCATATGCCAGATTTAAAAGTTTATTTACATCGAAGAAAATGTTATCTGATTATAATGATATATATCAAAGCATTGTTTCAAAGAAATAGTTATCTATAGCATATTCCTGGTGCGCATTGTTAATTTTTATATTCTGGATTGATTTTTTGTGTTCCCCAGTGGTCTTCAGAAAAATAACCTGAATTTGTGAGTGTTACTCAATACGTTTCTGAACCATCTCATTTTCTTTAATGAAAGACATATCCTACACGTTAATGTTTAACCAACAGTGCTTGTTGAGATCCGGTTATGGCTTCGATGCAGGGTTTTGCGATAGTATGTTAGAAATTATGCGAGTAACGCATCTGCTCGTTAGATCACCTGACAGGAGTACATAATGTCTAAGCAACAAATCGGCGTCGTTGGTATGGCTGTGATGGGGCGCAACCTGGCGCTCAACATCGAAAGTCGTGGTTATACCGTGTCCGTTTTCAACCGCTCACGTGAAAAAACGGAAGAGGTTATCGCCGAGAACCCGGGGAAAAAACTGGTTCCTTACTATACGGTAAAAGAGTTTGTTGAATCCCTTGAAACACCTCGTCGTATCCTGTTAATGGTGAAAGCGGGGGCTGGCACTGATGCTGCTATCGACTCCCTGAAACCTTATCTGGATAAAGGTGACATCATCATTGATGGCGGTAATACGTTCTTCCAGGACACTATCCGTCGTAACCGTGAGCTCTCCGCTGAAGGTTTTAACTTCATCGGAACCGGCGTCTCTGGTGGTGAAGAAGGTGCGCTGAAAGGTCCATCCATCATGCCGGGTGGCCAGAAAGAAGCTTATGAACTGGTAGCGCCAATCCTGACCAAAATCGCAGCGGTTGCTGAAGATGGTGAGCCGTGTGTGACGTATATTGGTGCCGACGGTGCTGGTCACTACGTGAAGATGGTGCACAACGGCATTGAATACGGTGACATGCAACTGATTGCCGAAGCCTATTCATTGTTGAAAGGTGGTCTGAACCTGAGCAACGAAGAACTGGCCAGCACCTTTACCGAGTGGAATAACGGTGAGCTGAGTAGCTATCTGATCGACATCACTAAAGATATCTTCACCAAAAAAGATGAAGATGGTAAATATTTGGTGGATTTCATTCTGGATGAAGCGGCGAACAAAGGTACCGGTAAGTGGACCAGCCAAAGCTCTCTGGATCTCGGTGAGCCGCTGTCTCTGATCACTGAATCTGTGTTTGCACGTTACATCTCTTCGCTGAAAGATCAGCGTGTTGCTGCCTCTAAAGTCCTGTCTGGACCTAAAGCTCAGCTTGCGGGTGATAAGGCAGAATTTATTGAGAAAGTACGTCGTGCACTGTACCTCGGTAAGATCGTTTCTTATGCTCAGGGCTTCTCACAGCTGCGTGCCGCATCCGACGAGCATAACTGGGATCTTAATTACGGCGAGATTGCAAAAATCTTCCGTGCGGGTTGTATTATTCGCGCGCAGTTCCTGCAGAAAATCACTGATGCCTACGCTAAAAATCCTGGTATCGCGAACCTGCTGCTCGACCCGTACTTCAAGAACATTGCCGATGAATACCAACAGGCACTGCGTGATGTCGTAGCCTATGCCGTGCAGAATGGTATCCCGGTACCGACATTCTCTGCTGCTGTCGCTTATTACGACAGTTATCGTGCAGAAGTATTGCCCGCAAACCTGATTCAGGCCCAGCGTGATTACTTCGGTGCGCATACCTACAAACGTACTGATAAAGAAGGTGTTTTCCATACCGAATGGATGGAATAAGTCTTCTGATAGTCACTGGCCCGGTTCTCTAACCGGGCTTTTTTTTATCTTAAATCTGATTGATTTGCGTTGATTGCTTAATCTTTACTTAATATTTCTGGCGTACTCTGATAAAGAAAATCTGAATTGTTTTAACCTTCGTTGACACAATATTCAACAAAACGTTAAAACATTATTCTCTTATCAGGATGTACAACATCATGATTAAATATTAAGTTAATACTGAGAGCATGAAATGAAAATTACCATTTCTGGTACCGGATATGTTGGCCTGTCAAATGGTCTTCTTATCGCCCAACATCATCAGGTCATTGCTCTGGACATTGTCCCTTCACGTGTCGAGATGCTAAATAATCGGATATCTCCGATAGTCGATAAAGAAATTGAACAGTATCTACAATCAAACGATATAAATTTCAAAGCCACGCTGGACAAGTACGACGCCTACCAGAATACAGATTTTGTTATTATTGCAACGCCTACAGATTACGACCCGAAAACAAACTATTTTGATACCTCCAGCGTTGAATCAGTTATCAGAGATGTGATTGCAATAAATCCTGATGCGCTCATGGTGATTAAATCAACAGTGCCCGTTGGTTTTACGCAGACTATGCGCCAGAAGTTTAACTCGGATAATATTATCTTTTCTCCTGAGTTCCTGCGTGAAGGAAAGGCACTGTATGATAACTTATACCCATCACGAATTGTTGTCGGTGAACGGTCTGCCCGTGCTGAGCGTTTTGCTGCCTTGTTACAGGAAGGGGCAATAAAGCAGGATATCCCAGTGCTGTTCACTGATTCTACTGAAGCTGAAGCCATTAAGCTTTTTGCAAATACTTATCTGGCAATGCGTGTTGCCTATTTTAACGAACTTGATAGCTATGCAGAAAGTCTGGGGCTTAATGCACGACAGATCATTGAAGGGGTTTGTCTGGACCCACGTATTGGTAACCATTACAACAACCCTTCATTCGGTTATGGTGGATACTGTCTGCCAAAAGACACGAAGCAATTACTCGCCAACTATCAATCTGTACCTAATAATATTATTTCAGCCATCGTTGATGCTAACCGTACACGAAAAGATTTTATTGCTGATGCTATTCTTTCGCGTAAACCCAAAGTTGTCGGTATCTATCGCCTGATTATGAAAAGTGGTTCGGATAATTTCAGGGCATCGTCTATTCAGGGCATCATGAAACGTATTAAAGCGAAAGGTATCCCGGTCATCATTTATGAACCGGTAATAGCAGAAGAGAGCTTTTTCCATTCACGGGTTGAACGTGATTTGGCTAAATTTAAAAGTGAGGCCGATGTGATTATCTCAAATCGGATGGCTGAAGAATTGCTGGATGTCGCGGATAAAGTGTATACCCGCGATTTATTCGGTAACGATTAAAGGTACTGCAGAATAAAGATACCGGCATGATGCCGGTATCAGTCTATTACTGATGACGTTTACGTAAATTCTCAATCACCGTCGTTAGATCAAGATCCTGGTCCTGCAGCAGAACCAGCAGGTGATACATCAGATCCGATGCCTCATTGGTCAACTCGAAACGATCATGCACGGTTGCGGCCAGTGCTGTCTCAACACCTTCTTCTCCAACTTTCTGGGCAATTCGCTTCGTACCGCTGGCGTATAATTTTGCGGTATAGGAGCTGGCGGGATCTGCCGTTTTGCGCTCAGCCAGGAGTTGTTCCAGTTGATACAGGAACAACCATTGGTGGCTGGACTCACCAAAACAGCTGCTGGTTCCTTTGTGACAGGTTGGCCCAATCGGGTTAACCAGCGCCAGCAGGGTGTCGTTGTCGCAATCAGCGGAAATGCTGACGACATTAAGAAAATTGCCAGAGGTTTCACCTTTGGTCCACAGGCGCTGTTTAGTACGCGAGAAAAAGGTAACTTTCCCGCTTTCGATCGTTTTATCCAGCGCTTCCGGGTTCATATACCCGAGCATCAACACTTCACCGGAAACCGCATGCTGTACGACGACCGGCATCATTCCATCGGTTTTTTCCCAGTCCAGCTCGCGGCATTGTTGCTTGGTTAACATATCCTGATCTCCACGCCCTGTGTTGCCAGGTACGCTTTTAATTCGCCAATATTGATAATTTGCTTGTGGAAGACAGAGGCGGCAAGCGCGCCATCGACATCTGCATCCCTGAAGGCTTCGAGAAAGTGCTCCATCGTTCCGGCACCGCCTGAGGCGATCAGCGGAACGTGGCAAACTTCGCGCACTTTTTTCAATTGCTCAAGATCGTAGCCGTTACGCACGCCGTCCTGGTTCATCATATTAAGAACGATTTCACCGGCGCCCAGTTTTTGCACCTCTGTTACCCAGTCGATCGTTTCCCACTGTGTAACGCGCGTACGGTTTTCATCTCCGGTGTATTGATTGACGTGATACCTCCCGGTTTGTGCATCATGCCAGGTGTCGATACCCACCACGATGCACTGCACGCCAAAGCGATCCGCCAGGCGGGTAATCAACGTTGGGTCAGCCAGAGCAGGGGAGTTGATAGAAATTTTATCTGCGCCGAAAGACAGTATCTTTGCGGCATCCTCTGGTGATTTAATCCCACCGGCGACGCAGAACGGAATGTCGATTACTTCTGCCACGCGTGATACCCAGCTTTTGTCCACCACGCGACCATCGCTCGATGCGGTGATATCGTAAAAAACCAGCTCATCTGCGCCTTCATCGGCATAGCGTTTTGCCAATGGAACGATATCGCCAATAATCTCGTGATTGCGGAACTGAACACCTTTGACAACCTGCCCGTCACGAACATCAAGGCAAGGGATTATGCGTTTTGCCAGCATTGGATGGCCTCCTCAACGGTGAATTTACCTTCCAGCAAAGCACGACCCACAATGACGCCGCCAACACCGCTTCCGCGCAGGGCGGCGACATCGTCAATCCCACCAATCCCGCCGGATGACTGAAATGCCACCTGGGGGTATTTCGCACACACTTCTTCGTACAGTGCAACGTTTGAGCCAGCCAACGTGCCGTCGCGGGAGATATCGGTGCACAGCACATGCTTCAGTCCAACGGGTAAATAGGTTTCAACCAGTTCTTCCAGAGAAACGCCGGAGTCTTCCTGCCAGCCGCTGACCGCAACCTGTTTTTTCCCGTGCTCGTCAATCCGCACATCCAGCGCCAGAACCAGCGCGTCAGCGCCAAAACGCGTGAACCAGGTTTTAACACGTTCGGGCGATTTTACCGCCGTCGAGCCGACAACCACACGTGCAACGCCCGCATCCAGCAGCGCGGCGACGTCTTCTTCAGTACGTACGCCACCCCCTACCTGCATTGGTACGTTTACGCCAGCCACCAGTGCTTTAATCAGCGGTATTTGCCGTTTCTGCGGATCTTTTGCACCGGTCAGATCCACCAGGTGCAGCACCTTTGCGCCTTGTGCGGCATAGCTTTGTAAACGGGGCAGGGGATCGTTACCGTAATCACGCTGCGTTGCGTAATCGCCCTGATGAAGACGCACAACCGTGCCGTCGATTAAATCTAATGCCGGAATAATCATTACATCTCCAGAAAGTTTTTCAGCAACTTCGCGCCAGCGGCACCTGAACGTTCCGGGTGGAACTGCACACCAAAGAAATTATCCTTTTGTACCGCTGCGGTGAAGGGCTCACCGTAGTTGCATTGCGCAATAGTCCATGGGTTCACTGGCATGGCGTAGCTGTGTACAAAATAGAAATAGGCCCCATCCTCAATGCCCTGGAAGAGGCGGTTTCCGGCCTGTGGATAGACACGGTTCCAGCCCATATGCGGCAACGGCAGACCAAAATCGGTCATTTTGGGTACGTCTTGATCAATAATCCCCAGCAGGGAGACACCGTTACTTTCCTCACTGCGCCGGCCAAGCAGTTGCATACCTAAACAAATCCCCAGTACAGGTTGTGTGCAGGCTTTAATCAGTTCAATCAGCTCACGCTCGTGTAGCTGATCCATTGCCGCCTGTGCGGTACCCACACCAGGCAGAAACAGTTTATCGGCGCGCAGCACAACATCCGCATCGCGGCTAACTACCGGATCATAGCCGTGGCGTGCGACGGCGGATTTCACCGAGTTCAGGTTGGCACAGCCGGTGTCGAGGATCACCACGTTCATCACAGCACCCCTTTTGAAGAAGGAAGCGTGTCGCCTTCTACGCGAATAGCCTGGCGCAGCGTGCGGCCAAAGGCTTTGAACAGACTTTCCACGCGGTGGTGGTCATTTTTACCTTTGGTTTTAAGGTGTAACGTGACACCCATGGTGTAAGAGAGCGAACGGAAGAAGTGTTCGATCATCTCCGTACTCAGATCGCCGACGCGCTGGTAGGTAAACTCAGCCCGGTACTCCAGGTGTGGACGCCCGGAGATATCCAGGGCGCAGCGTGCCAGGCACTCGTCCATCGGCAGCACAAAACCAAAACGGTTGATGCCTCGTTTATCGCCCAATGCCAGTTTTAAGGCTTCGCCCAGAGCCAGCCCGGTATCCTCAACGGTGTGGTGATCGTCAATATACAGATCGCCTTTGACGGCTATCTCCATGCGAAAACCACCGTGGGTCGAGATTTGATCCAGCATGTGGTCAAAGAAGCCGACGCCGGTATTAATTTTGCTGCGGCCTTCGCGGTCCAGCCAGACTTTAACGTCAATCTGCGTTTCTTTTGTATTACGTTCAACGTGGGCGTAACGATCCCGTTTGGTTAGCTGCTCACCGATCATTGCCCAGTTCAGCGTGTCGCGGTGATAGCGTAACCCGGTGATGCCCATATTTTCCGCCAGTTGAATGTCGGTTGCGCGATCGCCGATCACGTAGCTGTTCCCGGTATCCAGCGCCTGTTCAATCAGATATTGCTCGACCAGCTTCACTTTGGGTTTACGACAATCACACGCGTCTGCCGGCAGGTGCGGACAGATCAGTACTTCATCGAATATGACACCCTGCGAGGTGAAAATTTGCATCATCAGGTTGTGCGGACCGTCAAAATCCGCCTGTGGGAAGCTCTGTGTTCCCAGTCCATCCTGGTTGGTGATCATCACCAGCTTAAAACCTGCTTTTTGTAGTTTTAGCAGGACCGGGACCACCTCCGGCTCAAAGGCAAGCTTGTCGAAGCGATCAACCTGAAAGTCACTGGGCGGTTCGGAAATCAGGGTTCCGTCACGGTCAATAAAAAGATACTTCTGGCTCATACTTGCTCCGCACGTAAGGCGTCAATGACGCGCTGGCTCTCTTCACGGGTTCCGACAGTAATACGCAGGCAGCCGCTCAATGAAGGTTGTTTGTTCTGGTCTCTTAAGATAATGCCCTGATCCCACAAAGATTTAAATACGCTGCTTGATGCTGTGAAGCGCGCCAGAACATAGTTGGTTTCAGAGTCGAAAACCTGTTCTACACAGCGGATGGTTTTCAGGCTATCAACCAGGTACTGACGCTCTTGCAGAATCTGTGCCACGCGCTCGCGCATGGCGGAAATGCCTTGCGGTGTTAGTGCCTGAGCGGCGATATCTGCCACCGGTGTAGAGAGCGGGTAAGGGGCAATCACTTTCAACAACAGGTTGATAACGTCTTCATTAGCTAGCGTAAATCCGCAGCGCAAACCGGCAAGGGCAAACGCTTTAGACAGGGTGCGCAATACCACCAGGTTTGGGTATTCCGATAGCCAGCCCGCCAGTGTAGCCTGCGGGCAAAACTCGATATACGCTTCATCGGCGACCACGATGGCTTTACCCTGCGTCATTTCAAGCAGTGAACGCAGATCCTGCGGGTTAATCAACTGGCCTGTCGGGTTATTGGGACTGCAAACGTAAACCACTTTCACGCCATCAAGCTTGTCAGCGATGCCTTGTAAATCCAGTTGCCAGTCGGCAAGTGTCGGTACGGTGCGACATTCAACGCCAATGGTTTCTGCACTGACGCTATACATGCCATAGGTCGGCGGGCAGTAGAGAATCGCATCTTTACCCGGCTCGCAAAAAGCACGTACCAGCAATTCGATACCTTCATCAGCACCGCGGCTGACCAGTACCTGCTCTGGCTTAACGCCGGCATACTGCGCATAGTTCTCGATTACTGCCTTCGGCTGACACTCCGGATAACGGTTCAGTGTTTGCTGAGTCAGCAGGAATTCAACGGCAGTGGGGAACTCATTGGCATTGAGCCAGACGTCGCCATTTCCACCCAGACGGCGGGCAGATTGATACGGTGTTAGCTCCCGGACATTTTTACGGGCTAAATCAGTAACGCTGAGAATGTTGTCAGTGCTCATGCTTGCTCCTTCAGGGCGTTAACGCGCAGGGTAACGGCATTTTTGTGGGCTGTCAGTCGTTCAGCGGCGGCCAGCGTTTCGATGGTTGCGGCCAGGGCAGAGAAACCTTGCGGCGATAATTCCTGTACGGTCATCCGCTTCTGGAAATCGGCCAGTCCAAGACTTGAGCAGGTTGCGGTATAGCCGTAGGTAGGCAGCACGTGGTTAGTCCCGGAGGCATAGTCACCGGCAGATTCCGGTGACCAGTCACCGAGAAAGACAGAGCCCGCACTGGTGATGTCATCGACAAGTTCGCGAGCATTGCGGGTCTGAATGATCAGGTGCTCCGGACCGTACGCATTAGAAATCGCTACGCATTGCGCGAGAGAGCGGGTGACAATCAGACGACTGGCGCTTAACGCCTGCCGCGCGGTTTCAGCGCGTGGCAGCGCTGCAAGCTGGCGTTCTACTGCTTCAGCGACCTGGCTGGCCATACCGGCATCTGGCGTCAGCAGGATCACTTGAGAGTCGGGGCCGTGTTCGGCCTGCGAGAGTAAATCAGAGGCAACGAAATCCGGCGTGGCACCGCTGTCGGCAATCACCAGCACTTCAGACGGGCCTGCTGGCATATCGATGGCGGCACCGTCCAGACGCTGACTAACCTGACGCTTGGCTTCGGTCACAAAGGCATTACCGGGGCCGAAAATTTTGTCCACTTTCGGTACGGATTCGCTGCCAAATGCCAGCGCGGCAATAGCTTGCGCACCCCCGACGTTAAACACGTCCTGTACGCCGCAGAGCTGTGCGGCATACAGAATTTCATCGGCGATAGGTGGGGGAGAGCACAACACCACTTTTTTACAGCCAGCAATGCGGGCCGGGGTGGCGAGCATTAACACGGTTGAGAAGAGTGGTGCGGAGCCCCCGGGAATATACAGTCCAACAGAATTTACCGGGCGGGTAACCTGCTGGCAGCGTACACCGGGCTGCGTTTCAATATCGACTACCGGCAGTTGTTGGGCGTTATGAAACGTTTCGATGTTTTTCACGGCGACTGCCATGGCCTGTTTAAGGTCATTGCCAAGACGTGCGCCGGCGGCGGCGATCTCTTCAGCACTGACTTTCAGCGCACTCACGTTAGTTTTATCAAACTTTGCGCTGTATTCACGTAGCGCTGTGTCACCGCGCGACTTTACGTTATGCAGAATTTCGCTTACGGTACGGGTGATGCTATCTGAAGCCGAGATTGCCGGGCGCATCAGTAATTCACTTTGCTGCTCTTCAGTACAGCTATTCCAGTCGATGATGGTATTAAAGCTCATAATCGTCTTCCTTTTTTTACCGGATGGCTCGTTGTTTATCCGGCCTACGGGTCTTGTAGGCCCGGCAAGCGAAACGTCACCGGGCAGCATAAGTAGAATTACTCCATCATCTTCTCAATAGGCAGCACCAGGATGGAGCTGGCACCAAGCGCTTTCAGTTTTTCCATCGTTTCCCAGAACAGGGTTTCGCTGCTAACCATATGCATTGCCACGCGCTGCTGATCGCCGGCCAGTGGCAAAATCGTTGGGCGTTCAGCGCCTGGCAGCAAGGCGATAACGTCGTCCAGACGTTCACTTGGCGCGTGCATCATGATGTATTTAGATTCGCGAGCCTGAATAACCCCCTGAATTCGGGTCAGCAGCTTATCAATCAGTTGTTGCTTCGCTGACGCCATTTCTCCGTCACGCTGAATCAGGCAGGCTTTGGAGCGGTAAATGACTTCCACTTCACGCAGGCCGTTGGCTTCAAGCGTTGCACCAGTGGAGACCAGATCGCAGATTGCATCTGCAAGTCCCGCACGGGGAGCAACTTCGACAGACCCGTTTAACAAACAGGATTTGAACGAAACCCCTTTCTGGTCGAGATAGCGTTTGAGCAGGTGCGGATAAGAGGTGGCGATACGTTTGCCGTTCAGTGCAGATGGACCGTCCCAGGCTTCGTCAACCGGAGTCGCCAGCGAAAGACGACAGCCGCCAAAGTCCAGACGACGTAACGTAAAGTAACGAGGATCTTCACCCTGCGCCCGGCGGTTAAGCAGTTCTTCTTCCAGCACGTTTTCACCGATGATGCCGAGATCAACGACGCCATCCATGACCAGACCCGGAATATCGTCATCGCGTACGCGGAGAATATCGATAGGCATATTCTCTGCCATCGCAATCAGGCGCTGGGTGTGAAGATTAATTTTAATGCCACAGCGGGCCAGCAATTCGCGTGAGTCATCGCTTAAACGGCCTGATTTCTGCATAGCTATGCGTAAGCGGGTGTTGTCTAACATTCTTTATTCCTCGTTATCCTGTCTGAATCGGTTTGGGTCACGCACAAAAAAAAAGCCCCCGGAAGAAATCTTCCGGGGGCTTTCTCATACGCTCATGCACCGCTGGAAGATTTAAATGTCTCCCAGCACACATCGCCTGAAAGACTAGTCAGGATGATGGTGATGATGGTGTTTAAATTGAGCGCGTGTCATAAATTTTCTCGATGAATGTTTATTCATGTGATGTCTTTTAACCTAAACCACTTTAGCCACGGAAAGCAAGGGCTTTTTTTGATCATTAATTCATTTCATATTGATACTATAAATTGTCAGCCACCGTGGGCTGGCGTAGCCTTGGGTTATAGGCCAAAAGTCAGGAGAAAAGGCATGAAAAAGGTCGCAATTGTCGGATTAGGTTGGTTAGGCATGCCGTTAGCCATGTCTCTGGCGGCCAGGGGCTGGCAGGTTACCGGCAGCAAAACCACATTGGATGGGGTGGAAGCGGCCCGAATGAGCGGTATTGAAAGCTACTCGCTGCGTCTGGAGCCTGAACTGGTCTGTGAACCTGACGATCTCGATGCGCTAATGGATGCGGATGCGCTGGTCATCACCCTGCCTGCACGCCGCAGTGGCCCTGGCGAGACGTTTTATTTGCAGGCAATGCAGGAACTGGTCGACAGTGCGCTGGCATATCGCATTCCACGGATTATTTTTACCAGCTCCACCTCGGTTTATGGTGATGTGCAGGGGACGGTGAAAGAGGGCACACCACGCAATCCGGTCACGGCAAGTGGCCGTGTCCTGAAAGAACTTGAAGACTGGCTGCACAATCTGCCGGGAACGTCAGTGGATATTCTGCGCCTGGCAGGTCTGGTGGGACCGGGCAGACATCCAGGTCGCTTCTTTGCGGGTAAAACAGCACCTGATGGACAGCATGGCGTCAATCTGGTGCATCTGGATGATGTGGTTTCTGCTATCACGTTGCTACTACAAGCGCCTAAAGGGGGACACATCTATAATATATGTGCGCCTATGCACCCGGCGCGCAATGTGTTCTACCCGCAGATGGCTCGTCTGTTGGGCATGGAACCACCGGATTTCCGGGACGGAGTGGATAACGGTAAAGGTAAAGTCATTGATGGCAACCGAATTTGTAATGAGCTTGGGTTTGAGTACCAGTATCCCGATCCGCTGGTGATGCCGATGGAGTGACAGATCAGCAGAGTGTCGCTGTATACCGCCAGGGGGCGAGTATGAAACCACTGCTGGATGTTCTGATCATTCTTGATGCGTTAGAAAAAGAGGGGAGTTTCGCGGCGGCGTCAGCAAAATTGTTTAAGACGCCGTCAGCGCTGAGTTATACCGTCCACAAACTGGAAAGCGATCTTAATATTCAGTTGTTGGATCGCAGTGGGCACCGGGCCAAATTTACCCGTACCGGGCAAATGCTACTGGAAAAGGGACGCGAGGTATTACATACCGTGCGCGAACTTGAAAAGCAGGCCATCAAACTGCATGAAGGCTGGGAGAATGAACTGGTTATCGGCGTAGACGATACCTTTCCCTTTTCTCTTCTTGCCCCGCTCATCGAATCTTTCTATCAACACCACAGCGTAACGCGTCTTAAATTTATCAATGGCGTACTGGGCGGTTCCTGGGATGCCCTGATTCAGGGCCGGGCCGATATCATTGTGGGTGCCATGCGTGATCCACCAACAGCGAGTGACTTTGGTTTTGCGCGCCTGGGCGTGCTTGAACAGGCTTTTGTTGTTGCCCCCCATCATCCATTGGCGCAGGAGCCGGAACCGCTGAGTCGTAGAACGATCAAACGTTTTCGCGCCATTGTGGTCGGCGATAATGCCCATCCCGCGAACGTATCGGCTTCTCAGCTTCTTGACGATCAGGAAGCCATCACCGTTTTTGACTTCAAAACCAAGCTGGAACTGCAGATAAGTGGCCTGGGATGTGGTTATATTCCGCGCTATCTGGCACAACGATTTCTGGACAGCGGGGCACTGATTGAGAAGAAAGTTGTCGCGCAAATTCTGTTTGAACCCGTGTGGATTGGCTGGAACGAGCAGACTGCGGGATTAGCCAGTGCATGGTGGCGGGATGAAATTTTAGCAAATAGTGCTATCGCGGGTGTCTATGTAAAAACGGTTGTCGATAAATCAATCGGTTAGGGAAAAATATTTTTTGACAAGGCTCTCATTCTCTTGTCATTTCGCCCTAATTTAGTGCACAATGCGCCGCTTGCAAAAAATGAGATTAACCGACGTTTTAATACGCGTCGGTTATTTTTTTGCATCAAACCAATCATTCATAAAAGAGGCCGGGCTTCGTACCGGATAGATACTTACTTAAAAATCGACAGTTGTTGTCGCTGAGGATTAACAAAAAATGGGGCAATTTTTTGCTTACGCGACGGTTTCCGCCGTAATGGAGGATAACCATGTCGCATAACGCTACTCCAAACACCTCTCGCGTGGAATTACGTAAAACGCTTACGCTGGTTCCGGTTGTCATGATGGGCCTTGCCTATATGCAGCCGATGACGCTGTTCGATACATTCGGTATCGTATCAGGAATGACCGATGGTCACGTCCCGACAGCTTACGCCTTTGCACTGATCGCCATCCTTTTTACCGCACTGAGCTACGGTAAACTGGTGCGTCGCTATCCGTCTGCAGGCTCTGCCTACACTTACGCCCAGAAATCCATTAGCCCGACCGTTGGCTTTATGGTGGGTTGGTCATCACTGCTGGACTACCTGTTCGCACCGATGATCAACATTCTGTTGGCGAAAATCTATTTTGAAGCCCTGGTGCCGTCGATACCGTCATGGATGTTCGTGGTAGCACTGGTGGCCTTTATGACTGCTTTTAACCTGCGCAGCCTCAAATCTGTCGCGAACTTCAACACCGTGATCGTGCTGTTGCAGGTCGTGTTGATTGCGGTGATCCTCGGCATGGTTATTTATGGCGTCTTCGAAGGGGAAGGTGCGGGTACGCTGGTGAGCAGCCGTCCGTTCTGGTCAGGTGATGCACACGTGATTCCAATGATCACTGGTGCTACTATTTTGTGCTTCTCGTTCACCGGTTTCGACGGTATCAGCAACCTCTCTGAAGAGACCAAGGATGCTGAGCGTGTGATCCCGCGTGCAATTTTCCTGACCGCACTGATCGGTGGCCTGATCTTTATTGTCTCTACCTATCTGTTGCAACTGTACTTCCCGGATATCTCTCGCTTCAAGGACCCGGATGCTTCGCAGCCTGAAATCATGCTGTACGTTGCCGGTAAGTTCTTCCAGGTCGGTGCGCTGATTTTCTCCACCATTACCGTACTGGCATCCGGTATGGCAGCACATGCAGGCGTAGCGCGTCTGATGTACGTGATGGGGCGTGACGGTGTATTCCCGAAAAGTTTCTTCGGTTATGTACACCCGAAATGGCGTACTCCGTCCATGAACATCATCCTGGTTGGTGCGATTGCCCTGCTGGCAATTAACTTCGACCTGGTGATGGCGACGGCGCTGATTAACTTTGGTGCACTGGTGGCGTTTACCTTCGTTAACCTGTCGGTAATCTCCCAGTTCTGGATCCGTGAGAAGCGTAACAAGACGCTGAAAGACCACTTCCAGTATCTGTTCCTGCCGATGTGCGGTGCGCTGACCGTGGGTGCGCTGTGGGTGAACCTGGAAGAGAGCTCTATGGTTCTGGGGCTGATCTGGGCCGGTATTGGTCTGATCTACCTGGCTTGTGTGACCAAGAGTTTCCGCAACCCGGTACCGCAGTACGATGAAGATATCGCGTAATCACCTCATCTGATATCGAAAAAACCGGAGACATGCTCTCCGGTTTTTTTATTCCTTTGCTTTATTTCCAGCCAGTATTAATAACTGTTAGTTCTAAATTAGAGAATTTGGTTATTGGTTCTGAACCAGCTAGTCATGAATAATTTCCTGACTAATATACTTCTGGCTAATTAATTTATGTTTTCAATGATGTTAAGCGGGCTCATCTGTGGCGCGCTGCTTGGCTTTGTCATGCAACGTGGGCGATTCTGTCTGACGGGCGGTTTTCGCGATATGTACATTGCGAAAAACAATCGTATGTTTTACGCACTACTGATAGCCATCTCTGTGCAAAGCGTGGGTGTCTTTGCGCTGATCCAGACGGGGGCGCTCACCTATGACGCCGGCACTTTCCCATGGCTGGGAACCGTTGTTGGGGGTTATGTTTTTGGTATTGGAATTGTTTATGCGGGCGGGTGTGCTACCGGAACCTGGTATCGTGCAGGAGAAGGGCTTATTGGCAGTTGGATTGCGTTGTTTACCTACATGGTGATGAGTGCGGTGATGCGCTCTACGCATGCTAGTGGGCTGAATCAGGCGCTTAAAACCTACAGTACTGAGCATAATTCCATTGCAGACACGTTGAACCTGTCCGTGTGGCCACTGATCGCTATTCTGCTGGCGGTTACATTGTGGGTGGTGGCGAAAGAGCTGAGAAAACCAAAATTGAAAGT
Source organism: Citrobacter sp. U14242 (assembly GCF_046555775.1). Lineage (NCBI taxonomy): Bacteria > Pseudomonadati > Pseudomonadota > Gammaproteobacteria > Enterobacterales > Enterobacteriaceae > Citrobacter > Citrobacter sp. U14242. The sequence continues at coordinate 69,790 of NZ_JBKGLW010000010.1, read as the reverse complement.
CGCTACGCTACCGCCTCGCCGTACCGGCCTTGCGCATATTTTGTTTGAGAAGCGCTGGCACCCATTTGTTACTGCGGTTCTGATTGGGCTGATTGCGCTGTTGGCATGGCCGCTGAGCGAAGCAACCGGACGAATGTTTGGCCTGGGTATCACGTCACCAACCGCCAATATTTTGCAATTCCTTGTCGCAGGCGACAGTAAGTTTATTAACTGGGGAGTGTTCCTGGTGCTGGGCATTTTTCTCGGCTCTTTTATTGCTGCGAAAGCCAGTCGCGAATTTCGCGTTCGTGCAGCCGACGCCTCCACCACGCTGCGTAGCGGCTTTGGCGGTCTGTTAATGGGCTTTGGTGCCAGCATTGCGGGTGGCTGTTCGATTGGCAACGGTCTGGTTATGACGGCGATGATGACCTGGCAGGGATGGGTTGGCCTGGTCTTTATGATTCTCGGCGTCTGGACCGCGTCATGGATTGTGTATATCAGACCGCAGCGTAAGGCAAAACTAACCGCTGCTGCGGCAAATTAAGCGTAAGGATTTGATGATGGCAATTAAAAAACTGGATGTGGTCACACAGGTTTGTCCGTTTCCACTGATTGAAGCAAAAGCGGCACTGGCAGAAATGGCAAGTGGTGACGAACTGGTGATCGCGTTTGACTGTACTCAGGCAACCGAAGCTATCCCGCAATGGGCCGCAGAAGAAGGGCATGTGATTACTGATTATCAACAGGTGGGGGACGCCGCCTGGAGCATTACGGTGCAGAAAGCGTAAACACGATCCCTCCGCCGTCTGGCGGAGGGTATTTTATCTTCAGACTATCTCTTGCGCATACTGCCAGAGTGATTTCAGTAGCATCAGCTTCTCTTTGTTGTCAGCGTATTGCTGACTCAACATCTGCAATTCATTAGCGTAGTTTTGCAAAAACGCCGGTGAGAATACCTGACGACGATGATCCAGCCAGCGTTGCTGCTCCCCTTCATCCAGTGTCCCGGGGAAATTGCGCGCGCGATAATTAAACAGCAGTTTTTCAATGCGCTTGTCGACAAAAGTGATGTCCAGTGCGGGTAAATTTCGAGGTTCGGTTTCCAGAACGATCTTCATTGCGGCGCGGTCGGCATCGCTGAAAAAACCGTTGTATAACTGCGCATCTACGTTATCCGATGGCGTAAAGGGTTCTGCGTCGGCAAAAATAGCCACCACTTTATCGCGCACCTGCGGGTTTTCACGCAGGACTTTAAGATTATCCAGGCAATGCTGGCGGTTAATTCCGAGGCGATCGGCATCTTCCGGACGTAACGTATTCGCCTGTGCCAGAACCGGGCATTTGTTGATATGCACCAGTTTAACCGGCACCGCTGCGTTATCGCCCAGATCGGCTTTGGCGGTGTAAAGACGTTCGCGCAGGGTGTCGCTATCCAGTTCCAGCAAGGGAGAAATATCACCGGCTAAGTCGACCATAATAACCGCATTACGATTGTCCGGATGCCAGGCGAGCGGGGCAACCCAACTGGTGTTACCTCGCCATGCACCGAACATCCCAGATACATGCACTAAGGGCTTCATTTGCGGGACATCAATCAACGCAGCCAGCTTGTGTTTATTACGGTGGCTGTAGAGATAGTCAAACAGACGCGGCTGACGTGATTTTACGAGTTGTGCCATCGCAATGGTGGCATACACGTCTGCCATCGCATCGTGGGCATTAGCATGCTCAATGCCGTTGGCGCGGGTCAGATGCTCAAGGCGGAAACTGGGGAGACCGTCGTCGTTTTCTGGCCAGTTGATCCCTTCCGGTCGTAGCGCATAGCAGGCGCGCATCACATCCAGCAAATCCCAGCGAGAATTGTCGTTCTGCCAGCTCCAGGCGTAGGGATCATAAAAATTGCGATACAGGATATTACGTGTCACTTCATCATCGAAGCGCACATTGTTATAGCCGAGGATACACGTTTTCGGCACGGTAAACAGCGCATGGATGCGGGCAGCAAAAGCGGCTTCATTCTCACCCTTATCACGTGCTTCTTGCGGCGTAATACCGGTTATCAGCACCGCTTCTGGTTGTGGCAGATAGTCGTCGGCGGGCTTGCAGTAAAAAACTTCGGGATCGCCAATGATATTGAAATCGTTATCTGTGCGGATGGCCGCAAACTGCGCGGGTCTGTCCAGTGCCGGATGGGTACCAAAGGTCTCGTAATCGTGGAAGAGAAAACCAGGTTGCTGCTTGCCGTCATTCATTGTTCAGTTATGTCCGGGATCAATTTAGCGCTTATCTAAGAATACCAAAAAATAGCGCGGTAATCAGCAACGGGATTATCAATGCTCGGCGGTGGCCGCAATAAAATTGAGATAAGCGTGATTAAACGAAAACGAATTAATAGGCTTGAGGTTTTAAGGGTATTTCATGAAATAAGATCACGTTATCTCGTGAGTTTATAAATAATCTAATTAAGAACTATTATTGTTATTTTTACGTTTGGTGGTGTGTTCTGGAAACTTTAAAACTCTTTTATAAACAATGGGTTTCATTCTTGCTGGTTAACGAAACTTCATTGTAATGAAATGTGAGTGAGGTTAAAAATTAATAATTCAAAGGCCATATAATCATTGGATATATCTAATAACAGGAGGTTATATGAGCATTAGTCGGCGTAATTTTTTGCGAGGCGTGGGTATTGGCTGCTCGGCCTGTGCAATAGGAAGTTTCCCACCTGGCGCACTGGCGCGAAATTCGCCAGAGAGTATTAAAGGGAAAACATCCCTGACGCCAAGCCTGTGCGAAATGTGTTCCTTTCGCTGTCCAATTCAGGCTCAGGTGATTAATAATAAAACAGTTTTTATCCAGGGAAACCCTAATGCCCCTCAGCAAGGCACGCGCGTTTGTGCTCGTGGGGGCAGCGGTGTTAGCCTGGTAAACGACCCGCACCGGATTGTTAAACCAATGAAACGCACCGGGCCGCGTGGCAGTGGCGAATGGCAGGTCATTAGCTGGCAACAGGCATATAAAGAAATTGCCGAAAAGATGACAGCAATAAAAAAACAATACGGGCCGCAGGGCGTTGTATTCTCCTCTAAATCCGGTTCGCTTTCCGGCCATTTATTTCATTTGGCGACGGCTTTTGGCTCACCAAATACCTTTACGCACGCTTCAACTTGTCCAGCAGGTAAAGCCATTGCCGCCAAAGTGATGATGGGTGGGGATTTAGCAATGGATATCGCCAATACCCGCTATATGGTCTCTTTTGGACATAACCTCTATGAAGGGATTGAGGTTGCCGATACTCATGAACTGATGACCGCACAAGAGAAGGGCGCGAAGATGGTCAGCTTCGACCCCCGGCTGTCGGTATTTTCCAGTAAGGCGGATGAATGGCATGCGATTAAACCGGGGGGAGACTTACCGGTGCTGATGGCAATGTGTCACGTCATGGTTACTGAAAAATTGTATGACGCGGAATTCGTTGAACGCTATACAACAGGTTTTGACCAACTGGCCGAGGCGGTACAAGAGGCTACGCCGGAATGGGCACAAAAGTTGGCCGACGTGCCTGCGGATGCCATTACCCGGGTGACTCGAGAAATGGCGGCCTGCGCCCCCCATGCTATTGTCAGTCCAGGTCACCGTGCGACTTTTTCGCAGGAAGAGATCGACATGCGGCGCATGATTTTCACCCTCAACGTGCTGCTGGGAAATATTGAGCGCGAAGGCGGCATGTACCAGAAAAAAGCCGCTGCAACCTACAATAAGCTGGCGGGAGAGAAGGTGGCTCCGGTGCTGGCGAAACCGGATGCCAAACTTCCTAAGCCAACGGCACAGCGTATTGACCTGGTCGCGCCGCAATTCAAATACATCGCTGCGGGTGGTGGGGTGGTGCAGAGCATTATCGATGCTGTGTTAAACCAGACGCCTTATCCGGTGAAAGGATGGATTATGTCCCGGCATAACCCTTTTCAAACGGTGACCTGTCGACCGGATCTGGTCAAAACCGTTGAGCAGTTGGATCTGGTGGTGAGCTGCGATGTCTATTTAAGCGAAAGCGCGGCCTATGCCGATTACCTGTTACCTGAATGCACCTACCTTGAACGCGATGAAGAAATCTCTGATATGTCGGGGCTGAATCCGGCTTATGCGCTGCGCCAGCAGGTCGTTGAGCCTATTGGTGATGCGCGCCCAAGCTGGCAAATCTGGAAAGAGCTGGGTGAGCAACTGGGCCTTGGGCAGTACTATCCGTGGCAAGATATGCAAGTACGCCAGCTGTATCAGCTCAATGGTGATCATGCGTTATCTGCTGAACTGCGCCAGAAAGGGTATCGGGAGTGGGGCGTACCGCTGTTACTACGCGAACCTGAATCGGTACGCCAGTTTACTGCGCACTATCCGGGCGCCGTGGCCGTTGACAATGACGGTACGTATGGCGAACAACTGCGCTTCAAATCCCCATCCGGGAAGATCGAACTTTATTCCGGAGAACTGGAGACCCTCCTGCCGGGCTATGGTATTCCGCGTGCACGCAATTTTGCGCTCAAGGCCGACAATGAACTCTATTTCATTCAAGGCAAAGTCGCGGTTCACACCAATGGCGCGACGCAATATGTCCCATTACTCAGCGAGCTTATGTGGGATAACGCGGTGTGGATCCACCCGAAAACGGCTGGAGAAAAAGGGATTAAAAGCGGCGATGACATCTGGCTTGAAAATGCGACAGGTAAGGAGAAAGGCAAAGCGCTGGTCACTGCCGGTATTCGACCCGATACGCTGTTTGTCTATATGGGATTCGGCGCCAAGGCCGGCGCGAAAACCGCGGCGACAACGCATGGTATCCACTGTGGCAACTTGCTTCCGCATGTGACCAGTCCGGTTTCCGGCACGGTGGTTCACACCTCTGGCGTTACGCTTCGTCGGGCATGAGAAAGGAAAACATCATGAATCAGTCAACAAATCCGTATGTCATGCTGCATGACGAGAAACGCTGTATTGGTTGTCAGGCGTGCACAGTTGCCTGCAAAGTCCTGAATGACGTGCCAGAAGGTTTTAGTCGGCTACAGGTACAGATCCGCTCACCGGAAAATGAACCTGAGGTGCTGTCTCACTTTCAGTTTGTCCGCGTCTCCTGCCAGCACTGCGAAGATGCGCCTTGTGTCAGCGTCTGCCCGACTGGCGCTTCGTTTCGGGATGAAAACGGCATTGTGCAGGTGGACAAATCCCGCTGTATTGGCTGTGATTATTGCGTTGCCGCCTGTCCGTTCCATGTACGTTATCTGAACCCACAAACAGGAATTGCAGATAAATGTAACTTTTGCGCGGACACCCGTCTGGACGCAGGACAATCGCCAGCCTGTGTTTCCGTATGCCCTACGGATGCGCTGAAGTTTGGTCGCCGTGATGACCCTGAAATTCAACACTGGATTCACCAAAAAGAGGTTTACCGTCAGCAGAATACGCGTAGCGGTGCAGTGAGTATTTTCCGGCGTAAAGAGATTCATCAGGAGGGAAAAGTATGAATGCTATCTGGGGAGCAGAGCTTAACTATGCGCCAGACTACTGGCCGCTGTGGCTCATTTATGCAGGCGTAGTCATTCTGTTGATGATTGCCGGTCTGGTGGTTCATGCGCTGCTGCGTCGAATGCTGGCACCCAAAACGGCAGCCGGAGAAGAGCACCGTGACTATCTCTACTCATTGGCTGTCCGCCGTTGGCACTGGGGAAATGCGCTGCTTTTTATCCTGCTTCTGCTCAGCGGTTTGTTCGGCCATTTTTCTATCGGACCGGTAGCTCTGATGGTGCAGGTGCACACCTGGTGTGGATTCGCATTACTGGCTTTCTGGCTTGGCTTTGTCATGATCAATGCCACCAGCGGCAACGGTTGTCACTATCGTGTGCAATTCAGCGGGTTGATAACGCGCTGCCTGCTGCAAACACGTTTTTATCTGTATGGGATAATGAAAGGTGAGGCACATCCGTTTGCGGCAACAGCGGAGAATAAATTTAACCCCCTGCAACAGTTAGCCTATCTGGCCATCATGTATGCGTTGGTTCCGCTGTTAATCATTACCGGGTTGCTCTGTCTTTACCCGCAGATTATAGGGGCCGGGCCGGTGGTACTGGTGCTGCATATGGTGTTGGCGATTGTTGGCATTTTGTTCATTTGTGCACATATTTACCTGTGCACATTGGGTGACACGCCGGGGCAAATCTTTCGCAGCATGATTGACGGCTATCACCGTCATCGCAGCCATCATGCAGAAACAGCATCACATAAAGGCTAATCCTGCGGGTATTTTGCAGGGGAAGCCCGTCTGACATTCTTTCTTTATCAGCAAGAAAATGTGCCTTATGTCACATTTTCTTGCAATTTATCCATGTTTGTTCGACAGAACTTCCGTAAAAAGAACGGCTATTTCTTCTGGTTATGAGGACATGCTGTTGAAACGCCGTTTGTTTATTGCCGCTTCGCTATTCGCGATAAGTTTTTCGTCCGCTTATGCGACTGATGTCGCCAGTTTTGCCCCCCGGCCTCCCGCCATCAATGCTGGCGCGTGGGTGCTTATGGATTACACCACGGGCCAAATCCTGACTGCCGGTAATGAACACCAGCAACGCAACCCCGCCAGCCTGACCAAGTTAATGACCGGCTATGTTGTCGATCGTGCGATTGATAGCCATCGCATTAGCCCAACGGATATCGTTACTGTCGGACGTGACGCATGGGCGAAAGATAATCCGGTGTTTGTAGGCTCATCATTAATGTTCCTGAAAGAAGGCGATCGCGTTTCAGTACGCGATTTAAGCCGCGGCTTAATTGTTGATTCCGGCAATGACGCATGCGTGGCGCTGGCTGATTACATCGCGGGTGGACAGCCACAGTTTGTCGCAATGATGAACAGTTACGTTGAGAAGCTGAAGCTTAAAGATACACATTTCGAAACGGTGCATGGGCTGGACGCGCCAGGCCAGCATAGCTCGGCCTACGATCTGGCTGTGTTGTCCCGGGCGATTATTCACGGGGAACCGGAGTTCTACCACATGTACAGTGAGAAGAGTCTTACCTGGAACGGTATCACGCAGCAAAACCGTAACGGACTGCTGTGGGATAAAACGATGAACATCGATGGCCTGAAGACCGGGCACACATCCGGGGCAGGATTCAACCTGATCGCCTCCGCAGTTGATGGACAGCGTCGCCTGATTGCTGTGGTCATGGGCGCCGACAGCGCGAAAGGGCGCGAGGATCAGGCACGCAAACTGCTGCAGTGGGGGCAACAAAATTTTGATACGGTGCAGGTTTTGCGTAGCGGTAAACAAGTCGGCGTCGAACGAATCTGGTATGGCGATAAAGAAAAAATTAGCCTCGGTACCGAGCAGGATTTCTGGATGGCACTGCCTAAGGCTGAAGTCCAGAATATCAAAGCAAAATATGTTCTTGATAAGAAAGAACTGGTAGCACCTATTGCCGCGCATCAACGCGTGGGGGAAATTGAACTCTATGACAGAGATAAACTGGTGGCTCATTGGCCTCTGGTCACCCTGGAATCGGTCAGTAAAGGCGGCGTATTTTCGCGTCTGAGCGATTACTTCCACCATAAGGTGTAATTTTCACCCATGCTACTGACTGGCAAGAGTGCGAAACTGCTCACATAATAATCACTATTTCCTTGTGGCCGCAATACGCAAAAATTACACTGTATATAAATACAGTGTAGTGAAGGAGGTTATATGGAGTACGAGATAAAGCAGGTCGATAAACGCAGGATTGCCGGTTTTCATATGGTTGGACCGTGGGAGCAAACGGTAAAGCAGGGGTTTGAGCAGTTAGTCATGTGGGTGGATGACAAGCAGATAGTGCCGCTGGAGTGGATCGCCGTTTATTACGATAACCCCGATGTTGTGCCTGCTGAAAAACTGCGCTGCGATACTGTGGTTTCCGTCGCAGAGCATTTTGAGATCCCAGAGAACAGCGAAGGTGTGATACTGACTGAACTGGCAGGTGGTGAGTATGCTATTGCTGTTGCACGTGTTGAAAATCATGACTTTGCGACGCCATGGTATCAATTTTTTAATCTTCTGCTGCAGGACGCAACATACCAGATAGCAGCCAAACCCTGTTTTGAGATTTATATGAATAATGGAATGGAAGACGGTTACTGGGACATCGAAATGTATGTGCCAGTACAGTCGAAGTAGCTGTTTTTTGTGTAAATTGGGATGAAAGTCCTGGTGATAACGATGATGTTTTCACTAAAAAAGCAGGTACAATTCTGTTCTTTGCTATTCCCTGACGGAGTGGATGAGTGCGTGCCGATAAGTCGCTGAGTCCTTTTGAAATTCGTTTGTATCGTCATTATCGCGTAGTGCACGGTATTCGCATTGCGCTGGCGTTTCTTCTTACTTTTCTGTTGGTTCGCCTGCTGGATATTCCTGAAGGTACGTGGCCTCTGATCACGCTGGTTGTGATTATGGGGCCCATTTCATTCTGGGGTAATGTCGTCCCAAGAGCGCTTGAACGCATTGGCGGGACGATTCTGGGCTCAGTCCTTGGGCTGGTTGCTCTGCGTCTCGAACTCCTGTCACTTCCGCTTATGCTGATATGGTGCGCAGCAGCGATGTTTCTCTGCGGCTGGCTGGCATTAGGTAAAAAACCCTATCAGGCGTTGCTGATTGGCATAACGCTTGCCGTCGTTGTCGGGGCTCCCGCGGGTGACATGAATACAGCGTTGTGGCGCGGTGGCGACGTCATTTTGGGATCGCTACTGGCGATGCTGTTTACCGGCATCTGGCCGCAGCGAGCATTTATTCACTGGCGTATTCAACTGGCACATTGTGTCGCGGGTTATAACCGGGTGTATCAGGCTGCATTGTCACCTAACTTGCTCGAACAGCCCCGACTGGAGAAGCATTTACAGCAACTACTGAGTGACGTTGTCAAAATGCGTGGACTCATTGTTCCCGCCAGTAAAGAGACCCACATCCAAAAATCAATCTTTGAAGCTATTCAGACGGTCAATCGCAACCTGGTGTGCATGCTTGAGCTGCAAATCAACGCGCTGTGGGCAACACGTACCAGTCACTTTGTGATGCTGAACGCGCATACCTTGCGTGAGACTCATCTCAGAACGCAACAGGCGCTACTGACGATCACTCATGCACTCTATGAAGGTAATCCACAGCCGATACTTGCCAATACGGAAAAACTCAACGACACCGTGGAGGAGTTGCGCCAACTCATTGCTGAGCATAAAGGCGATAATGTTGCTGAAACACCTATTCACGGCTATGTCTGGTTGAATATGGAGATGGCGCGACAACTGGAATTGCTCTCACATTTAATTTGTCGTGCGCTGCGCAAATAAAGAGCAGATCAGGGGATTGGCTCTACTGCTGCTTCGATTCAGCAAAGATTAAGGGTATGATATTGAAAAAGGCTAAAACCATTGGTAACTACAATGGCTTTACCCTCGATAATTCAGGTTTCAGCCATGCATTATCAATGCAGATGCAACTTGAAGTATGGCGGGCATGAAAGTAATGTTGACCCACTTTAGCCGTTGTTTTAACGAATCCGAATCTCACATTATCAGGGGTGTAAAAATGGAAACTACCAAGCCTTCTTTCCAGGACGTGCTGGAATTTGTTCGTCTGTTCCGTCGTAAAAACAAACTGCAACGTGAAATCCAGGACGTTGAGAAAAAGATCCGTGACAACCAGAAACGCGTCCTGCTGCTGGACAACCTGAGTGACTACATCAAGCCCGGCATGAGCGTTGAAGCGATCCAGGGTATCATCGCCAGCATGAAAAGTGACTATGAAGATCGTGTAGATGATTACATCATCAAGAATGCAGAGATCTCTAAAGAACGCCGTGATATCTCTAAAAAGCTGAAAGCCATGGGTGAAGTGAAAAACGGCGAAGCGAAAGCAGAGTAACGTTTTATGACAGTAGGGGGCGCGGCTAAGCGGCGACCCCTACTGTAGTTTTACCCCGCCTGTTACCATCCGCAGTAAATGCTGCTCAGGCCAGTGAGTTGTCAGTTTTTTCTGTGCCAACATCCATTTGATGTAATCAACATCATGACGTTTTCTGTCCAGCATCAGACCTACCACGCTGCCGCTGTGCGCAACGTTCACCCCGTATAAATCACATTCTTCTACCAGCGCCAATAGCGAATCGAAATCTGGTTTTGGCAACAGCATTTGGCTGGCGATTGCGCTAAGCGTGGCAGCCTCTCCCATTCGATAGGGATTTTGACTAATACAGGCTTCCTGTACTTTTTCCCATGCGCGTTTAAGCGCGGGAGCACCTGCCTGTAGCCCGGGCTGACGGGGAATGCGGTGATAATCCGCGGTACGTAATGTTTCCGGGCTTTCCAGAACCAACAGGTCAAGCTGGGGCTGCGCTTCACAGGAAATTTGCGTAGAGGCGTCGTTATGATCGAAAAGGGTTAACTGACGGAAAACGGTGCTGTCGGTAGGTTCAAGAGAAACGCAAAGCTGCGCCAGTGTAGGTTCATCTAACTGATGACCCAGAAAATGAGCGGTGGCAAGCGCGGTGGCGGCAATATCCGCGGTGCTACTGGCCATTCCTTTCGCAATGGGAATCGTTGACTGGATATCGATTCGAATATCCTGACTGATATGCGCCGGGTAGCGCCAGTGCTGCAATAACCGGTCAACCATCGCTCGCGAAAGTGGGCGTTCATCCACTTGTGGTGAACCTGAACTGACCTCGACGGTGCTATACCATTCAACCGGGCAGGAGACCAGCTTCTCACTGCCCAGAATCCAGCCCTGGATAAGTTCTCCGCACGATGCGGGACATTGCGCAACAGCCACGTCTTCACCTTTGTGATCAGCAATCCTCGGCGCATAGTGTCATGGCGATCGCGCTATTACCATGATTTGCCGCAATTTGCGGTGCTGCAGGCTTAAGCAGGAACGCCCAATGTCACAGTTTCTGATATCGCTATACGCATAACATCCTGCGCGATCATCAACTCTTCATTGGTATTTATAACGGCCACTTTGACCAGCGCAGTTTCAGTTTGAATGAAGGTTGCGTTGCGCTGATTTTTTTCATCATCAACGGCCAGACCTAAGAAATTCAGATTGTGGCAAATCGCAGCGCGTGCTCGGGCTGAGTTTTCACCAATCCCACCCGTAAATACCAAAGCATCCAGACCGCCCATCTGCATAATATAACTGCCTATAGTGGCACGAATTCGCTCTGCAAACAGTGTAAGTGCGAGTGCAGCCTGTGCGTTGCCTTCGTCTGCGGCGCGTTCAACGTCACGATAGTCTGATGAGATACCGGAAACTCCAAGTAATCCCGATTCATTGTTGAGGAGTTGGTTAAGTTGCTGCGGTGTTTTGCCTTCGCGCAGGGCAATCCATGGCAAAATAGACGGGTCAATATCTCCGCTGCGCGTACCCATCATCACGCCTGACTGTGGTGTAAAGCCCATCGAGGTATTCACCGATTTTCCGCCCTTGATGGCACAGATGCTGCTGCCATTACCAAGATGACAACATACGACACGCAGTGCGCTGAGCGGAACGCCCAGCTTTTCGGCCAACGCGGTACTGACGTATTTGTGGCTGGTACCATGAAAACCGTAACGCCGAATTCCCAGCTCTGAGTAATAGCGCCAGGGCAGAGGATAAATAAAAGCAGGCTCAGTCAGCGTCTGATGAAAAGCAGTGTCAAAAACTGCGACGGCAGGTGCTTCGGGTAATAATTGACGAAAAACAGCGATCCCCAGCGCATTAACCGGGTTATGCAGCAGTGCCAGTTCTGCAAGACGCTCAATTTCAGCCAATGTTTCATCGTTGACGAGGGCCGAGTCTTTAAAGGACTCACCACCATGTGCGACGCGATGACCGACGCCATCGATCTCTTCCAGACTCTTGATGATGTTCAGGTCAAGCAGTTTTTCCAGTAACAGAGTTACTGCTTCACGGTGATCGGCAACGGGTAACGTCTCCTGCCATTTCTGCGCGGGTGTTTTAAGCGTAACCTGCGCGTCAGACATTCCAATACGTTCAATCAGCCCCTGGCAGATCATTTCACCCTGCGGCATCGCCAGTAACTGAAACTTAAGTGAAGAGCTACCCGCGTTTATGGCCATTATTTTGTGAGACATGACGGTTCCTTTGCATTCAGAAAAATGAACATCTCATCGACCCCGCTATTCTCCAGCGCGCTGGTGATAAACACGTTCTGCGCTCCTGCCGTACCAACCAGCTTTCTACGAGTGAAATTCTCTGGGGGTCAGCTAAATCGGCCTTGGTGACGAGGCCGATAACAGGTCTGTTCATTGGGCCAGTAAAACCGGGAGAAAAAGGTGACCATAGGGCGTCGGCATTCAGTACCAGAGCAATAATGTCGGCTTCGCAGGCGCTGGTCAGCAACGCACTGTACAGGCAGCGGTTCTCAAGATATTCACCCGGCGTGTCTATTGTCGTTGGCGACCAGACAATTGCCTGAGTTTTCTGGTAATGAAGTGCTTCTCCACGCAAACATTGTGTGAGTGATGTTTTACCGCACTGGCTGGGGCCAATTAGCATGATGCGTTTCATGTGGTTACGTCCGGGTAATAGGGCACGCAGTAAAACGCATCATTTCGCCAAGCGTTCTGGTTACCTGTTTCAGCGCGTACTCAACGGCTGAAACATCACCCGTCAGTACGACGGCACCGGTAAAACGATCGAGAAATCCAATCTCTACCGCACCAGATTTCGTGGCGATATCACAGGCGATAATTGAGGCTTCACTGGGCGTAATGGTTAAAATACCAATGGCCGAGACTGAATCCTGCAACCCCAGCTTTTTGAATAAATCCTTACCTGGATTCGCAATAAGGTGCGCCAGCGTGACCTGCTTGCCGGGTACGTATTCCTGGATCATGCGATCCGTCGGCGGTTGTCTGTCCATTATCCCTCCACTATTTGCCGCCACATGCTTTCATGCGGGCGTGGTATGACGGAGCGATAAACCAGCAGACCTTTTTCCCCGGCGCTTTCGCTGGCGACGGTCACGGCGTTATTGACATCGGAAACATCGCCAGCGACAACCATGTAGCATTTACCACCGATACCGAATGCCATATGTACCCGTACCAGCGTGACATTGGACGCTTTAACTGCACGATCGGCGGCACAGATACAAGCCGCTACGCTCCAGGTTTCAACAATCCCGACGGCCTGATGCTTATCCACACTGTTAAGTCCGCTAATTGCCGGGAGAACGCTGGCATGAATGTTTGGGAGCACCAGACTGTCGACGAGCATATCGCCTGCAAGAGACGTCCCTGTTGCAATGGCCTGCTGTACTGCACCTACGTCCCCCCCGAGCATCAGTAAAAACTTTCCAGGGCAAATGGTTTTGCTGACCAGCAAATTCACATTTGCGCTTTTTAGCATCGCATCACCGGCTTCCATCCCTTTGGCGATGCTGGTGAGTTCTAAAATCCCTATAGCCTGAGACATGATTAACCTCTTATTACCGTGATGGATTGCCCGGTTATCTCGCTGACAAGACCGTCAATACTGGCGTGGACAGGTGCGCCTAACGCGCCCTCGGGTACATCAGCAACACATTGGCCGCGAACAACACGTTCACCTTTTTGCACGCAGGGGATAGCGCTGGCGCCAATATGCTGGCGTAACAGCAGTGTTGTTTCGTCTGTGGGGTAATCTGCCTCAGACAAGGGCGCGTCGTGATACCAGTCGCTGAGGCCAAGTTTGGTGATAAGCCGTTTAACCGGAATCAAACGGTACTTCGCCATTTCGTCTTCAGGATTTAGTGGTCCCTCATAACGATGGTTAAGCGCCCGTAGTTCACGTTTGAGCATACGGTTGATACGCATGGGCGAAATGCCTACCGGACAAGCCACACTTTCACAGACATTGCATTCTGAACAGGTCAGGGCAGTGAGCAGCAACTGCGGTGTGGCTGCCTGTTGGTAGTTCACTGCGCGAACCAGCAGATGCGGTGAGAGTTCATGACCGATTAAGTGTCTTGGGCATAAATCAGTGCACAGACGACACTGCTCGCAAACGGTTTTTGCAACCGAAAGCACGGTGCGTTCGTCCTGCATTCGTCGTTGGATCAGCGCGTGGGATTTGGGTAATACCAGCAGCCCCCCGGTAGTCTTGCTCACGGGGGTATCCAGCGAAGTAATCAGGCCACCCATCATCGGACCGCCGTTGATAAAACCTGGATCGTCAACGGTGGCGCCACCCGCCAGTGTCAGGACTTCGCGTAACGACATACCGATGGGAACACTCAGCGTTAACGGTCTGGCGACCGCACCGTTGACGGTCAGAGTGCGACGGGTGACGGGATACTGCTGTTCAACCGCTCTGGCGATATTGAGTACGGTCTGGACGTTATTGACCACCACGCCTACGCTAACGGGCAATGCGGCCGGAGGAACCCGCCGTCCCGTTGCCATCCAGATGGTCAGCACCTCGTCACCAGCCGGATACACATCGGGTAAAATATGTAACCTGATGTTGGCGGGTAAAAGCGGTGTTAACGCATTGATGGCCTTCTGATACTTTTCTTTGAGGGCAATAATGCCTGTATTGGCCCCTGTTGCTGTCATGGCATACTGAACGCCACGTACCAGCCTCGCCGCTTGCACCGCCATTAATTGTTGATCGACTTTCAGCATTGGCTCGCATTCTGCAGCGTTTACCAGAAACGTATCAACCTGCGCCTGAAGCTTAACATGTGCAGGAAATCCCGCACCGCCGGCCCCAACCACGCCCGCTGCACGCACGCGATCGCGTATCGTTTGTGCGTCATAAAGAACATGTTCTGCCGTCATGGCTGTATTCATAATAATTCCTCAAGCAGTTCCTGAATGGCACTGGCATCAGCTACGCGGGGATTGGTTTGCAACGTGACATCAGCCAGCGCGGCCTGAACCATCGACGGTATACGTTGCGACCAGGTATGCTTCTCGTCTTTCAGTGCATCAATAAATGTCGGTAATGCACACTGTTTTTTGAGTTGTTCAATATGATGAATGAGCGCATTGAGTGCCGCCGTATCATTCGCACTATCCGGGCATAAATGGCAGGCTTTCGCGAAACGGGCGTAGCGCTTTGCCGCCCGCGGGTCGCGTGCATTAAACTGAATGACACGAGTGAGTAACAGCGCGTTAGCCAGTCCATGGGGTAAGTGAAACTGCCCACCGAGCTGATGGGCAATGGCGTGATTGATACCCAACCCCGCCTGGCTAAATGCCATCCCTGCCAATGTAGAGGCATTGTGCATTTTCCCCCGAGTTGCCAGGCAATCGCCTTTGCGAACCGCAACAGGTAGGTACTGGAAGACAATTTGCGCGGATTTTTCCGCCAGAGCATCCGTGAAATCACTGGCTTTCGTCGATACATAGGCTTCCAGTGCATGCGTCAGGACGTCCAGTCCGGTATTCGCAGTAATGGCGGGGGGAACGCTGACAACCAGCATAGGATCAAGAATGGCCATGTCAGGGTAGAGCGCGTTATTAAATAGTGGATATTTAATACCTTTCTCTGGATCGCTGATCACGCAGGCACTGGTCACTTCCGAGCCTGTACCGCTGGTGGTGGGAATTGCCACACAGGTTTCGATTTCAATACCAAACTGACGGCTGAACCAGACGATAGCTTTGGCGGCGTCAAGTGCGGAGCCACCGCCAAAGCCAATCACGACATCCGGTTGCAGGGACTGCATTTGTGCAATCCCTTGAACTACCGTACCAATGGTTGGATCGGGTGTGATATCACTGAAAATACTGATGCGGTTATCCGCGGGCAGAGCATTTCGCAGCTTTTCAATCAGGGGTGAACGTGCGAGAAAACCGTCGCAGATAATCCAGATATGCTTACTGGAGAAACGCTTGAGCACATCCAGACTTCCCTGGCCGCTGTACAATTGTGTTTGCAGTGAAAAGCTATTCATAACGGCCTCATTAGCGAATAGAAAAACCGTTGGTTAGCACGCAACGACGAGAGCGCGCGAAAGTTCGCGCTGACGTTGTGCCTTCACCGGTTGGTGTGGCAATAGTAAAGGTGGTAAAGCCTTCTCCACCGACACCAATACCGGCGTAAGAGGGGCCATTCTTCACAAAGATGGAGGTCTGAAGGGTGCGGGCGGCAAGATTCAGACGTGACACGTTTTGTGAATGCATAATGGCAGTGTGATGCAATCCCTCTTCAACTTTCAGTGCCAATGCCAGTGCACTGTCAAAATCCTTTACGCTCACGATGGGCAGCATTGGCATCAACTGTTCGCTGGTGACCCACGAATCGTCAGCATTGACGATGCCAATCAACAGGCGAGGTGTTTTTGCCGGAACCGGTATGTCCGCAGCTTCAAGCAGGGCTGCCGGGCTCTTTCCAACCAGTTTTTTATTGGCTATGCCTTCAGGCAGACAGACGGCGCGCAGTTTGTTAATGTCTTCGTCGTGCAGAAGTAACGCGCCAAAAGACTGCATTTGTTGGACCAGCCGTTCAGCAACAGCATCGACAACAATCAGGCTTTTCTCAGCAATACAGGGCAGGTTGTAATCAAACGATGCGCCGTTGATGATATCTTCAGCTGCTTTAACCAGATCGGCAGTTTCATCAACAATACAGGGCGGGTTTCCTGCGCCAGCACCAATAACTTTTTTCCCGCTTTTCATACCCATAGCAACAATGCCAGGGCCGCCGGTAATCGCCAGAACTGCGATTTTAGGGTGAGCCATCATCTGCTGGGTAGCTTCAAAAGTAGGTTCTGTGACCGTGACGACAAGATTCCGGATCCCGCAGCAGCGGAAGGCAATATCTTCAATCATGGCAATCAGTTTCAGTGATACCGCTTTTGCGCCAGGGTGCGGACTGAAGTAAACGCTGTTTCCCGCAGCCAGCATACTGATGCTGTTATTGATGATGGTTTCCGTGGGGTTCGTACTTGGTGCAACGGAGCCAATCACCCCAAATGGAGAGTATTCAAACAACACCATGCCACCGTCACCGGTAAGTGCAGTGGTGGTGAGGTCTTCGATGCCTGGGGTGTTGTCGAGCGCGGCTTTATTCTTAAGAAATTTATCCTCTTTGTTACCCATTCCCGTTTCTGTTGCGCTTTCAGCGGCCAAAGAAGCCAGATGAGGCGTCAGCTCTTCCCGAAGGGCATTAATGATGGCGCTGCGGGTTTTTAGCGGACATTGTTGATAGCGCAAAAAAGCCTGATGAGCCGCATCGATTGCTTCACCGACGGACGGAAAGATACCCTTGCCTTTAACGTCTGTTTTTGCCGGGGCGAGTTGCTCAGTCAAAATGTTGCGGATAAGGGTTTCAAGTTCTGAAGTATTCATTGATGTGTTCTCACGTTAATCGCCGCAATGGCCGTTTCTGCAATGTCCATATCCTGCTCAACGCTTCCTCCGCTGATGCCAAGACCCCCAAGGAGTAAACCTTCGCGCCATAATGCGTAGCCGCCTCCAAAGGTGACGATTTTTCCCTGCATATGGCTTTCCAGACCGTAAAGTGCGGCGCCTGGCTGAACCGCGGACGTCAGTTCGTGCGTGGCAGTTTTCATGGCGACGGCGGTCCAGGCTTTTTTCGGCGCCAGTTCACTACTGACGAGTAAGGCATCTGGCATGCGCCAGGTCACTGTAGGCGTACCATTGGTATCCACTATGCTGATAACGACAGGGACCTGGAGCTCTTCAGCGCGCGTTACTGCCGCGCGTGTCAGTTGATGGAGTTCATGAAAAGACAAAGACATAGTCGACTCCCTGGTGACTGCTGTGCGAGTGGCTGCAAGATAGCGCTCGGCGACTTTATGAATGATGTCGTTTTGATGAGTGTCATGATCTTCGGCGCGTGCAAGTGCATATAAACAGTCGGACAGGCGGTTGATATAACGCATCAACACATGTCGGATGGAGACATTGGCCGAGAGTTCAACCAGCCGCCTTTCTGCGCGACGAGCCAGCGTGCGGGCGAAGTGTAGTCGGCTGGCGGCTTCGCTACGGCCAGGTAAAATAAAACTGCGCTGTGGAGGAATTCGCCCCATGGCGGTATCGATAGCGGCTTCCAGAGCCGCAATTTCTTCCGAGCTGATGTATCGCTGATCGGGCGTTGGCTGCTCGCTTTCGCTGGCCAGTTCGGCACTGAACCAAAACAACTGCAACTGAATATCTTCAAGTAAGAGACGATGTTGCTGACTTTTTACCGCGCAGGCACACAGGCTCAATGCAGCATTGAGTTCATCCAACGTACCGTAGGCCTCAACGCGCGGATGTGATTTACTCACGCGTTGTCCGGTAAAAAGCGCTGTCGTGCCAGCGTCGCCCGTTCGGGTATAAATCGTCATAGTTTCTCCTGGTAAGAAAGCGTGTCGACAATGCCGACAATGGCCAGATCGATAGCTTCATTAGGACCGGAAAAAACGTGCCTGGCGCTGGATCCGCTACTGAGTAGCACCAGTTCGCCAGTTCCTGCACCGACAGAGTCAACCGCGACTTCATCTCCGGTGGCGGGGGAGGCGGGGAGCTCTCCGTCAGTGCTTACTCGACGTACCAGCAACAGTTTTTTCCCCACCAGTGATGGCGACTTTTGCGTAGAAACCACAACGCCTGTAACCCTTGCCAGATACATGGTTCACTCCTGCTTAATTAATTGAACATTTCGCGCACTAACGGCTTCCCTGGCCAGTACCGTCACGACACAGCGACGACGCAGCACCAGGATGCCACCGTTAAGTTTGGCAACATCGGCATAACTTAAGAGCGTTTCGGGATGCAGCATGACGATGAGCCCCTGTTCATTACTGAACTCCAGCGGCAGCCGTGCGAGCTTTTTCACGGGGAGTGCCGGTAACAGCTGATGCTGTAGAGATATTTTTACGCGAAGCCCGCATGCCAGCGCCTCGTGGATTGTTACCACCGCGACACTGGACGGACTGCAATCTGCAATTTTCTCCAGTAAAGGCAGGTCTGCCTGCAGGAGGTGCAGTGACGAGTACTGACAACATAAGGTCCGGGAATCGATATCCCGTAACTGTGCGACGCTCAGCGTGATGGTACTTTCCGCGCGTTTTTTGAGCCGGGAAACAACTTCCTCAATGATGCGTTGCAGCAGTTCGTTGTTCATCGTGGGGCCACCAATGTGGCAAATGCCTGCGGATTATCAGCGCCTGCTGCATTGGCTTCGTCTGTATCGATATGCATCTCAAGGCGCATATTCGGTGAAACGCGTACGGCGACATTATCGAAAATCAGTCGGCGTTCATCGCCATTGATTGCCACGGAGACTTTATCTCCATGAGATACGCGCAGTATCAGCGCATCCAGCGGTGACATATGGATATGTCGCTGAGCAACAATAACCCCGGAGGGTAAGTCCAGTTCAGCAAAGGGGCTGATAAGACGAATGCCAGGTGTTCCCTGAATATTACCGGACATGCGCAGCGGTGCAGCGATGCCTAATGTGCGGGCGTCGGTTCGAGATATCTCCACCTGGCTAGTACTACGCAGTGGACCAAGCAGACGCACATTCTTTAACTGACCTTTCGGTCCGACCAGTGTGACGGTCTGATCTGCGGCATATTGTCCGGGCTGCAACAGGCCCTTTTTCTCGCTAATCGGCTGATTGGGGAACAGGCGAGTGTAGTCCTCGGCGCAAAGGTGGATGTGACGGTTCGAAATCCCGAGAGGAATAGGGCGTTCACGCATTTCATCCAGTACTTTACTGACCGTTGTTTCCAGTTGCTGTTTATCCATTACGCTTCACCTCGTTTTCCCGAATGCAGGCAGAGCGCGCGTGGCTCACCTTTCTGGCGAGGGCAGGCAGGGTCAAGACACAGGTTGCAGCTAATCAACTCTGCCTGTGGCGCTGCTTCAGGTAATGCAATTTCTGTAGCCATCTCTTCTTGCTCTTGCGATACATCAGGTATCGCTGCTGGCTCAGGCTGCACGGGGACACTGTGGGAAAGAATGCCTTCTCCGGGCCTGGAAATGACCCTGTGCGCGACCAGTCCATTTCGTAGTTCTGCTAAACTGGCACCGGTGGATATAGCCGCCTGAACGGAGGCCACATCCCCGATGATTTTGATCACCGTCCAGCCTGAGCCGTTGGTTTTTTCGAGGCCCACCAGCGTGATGGAAGCGGCTTTCGCCATGACGTCCGCGCAACTGATGGCTAATGCCAGACCACTAACTTCAAGTAATCCCAGTGATTGCTTCACGCTGTGCTCCTTGTTTACGGCGATTTATGCGGATTTAGGTAAAATGGCTTCAACGTCGCTGTGTGGACGTGGAATAACGTGACAGGATTTCACCTCTCCAACAGCACTCGCTGCTGCGCTTCCTGCATCTACTGCTGCTTTTACTGCGCCGACATCTCCGCGGACCATTACGGTGATAAGTCCTGAGCCAATTTTTTCGTAACCAACCAACTGCACATTTGCGGATTTCACCATGGCATCAGCGGCTTCAATAGCGCCGACAAGCCCTTTTGTTTCAACCAGTCCCAGTGCGTTATTCATACTGCTTTTCTCCTGTGGATTATGAGTGGCAGTCCCGGAAGGGGATGCCTTTTACCAGCCGCGCAGCGTTATTACCAATGCTCCGGCGAGCGTGGCTATTTTGTTGATATTTCAGCGTAAAAAGTGGCGCTGAGGTGGGTAGATTCTTATAGTGCACAACCAGCTTTTCCCGGTCGCATCCAATGCCGACCAGCAACGGTGACTGACAGGCGGCCAGCCATGCGTTGTGGATAATGTCAGTCGAGTGAGTCTGTTGAATCACGAAGGGGATACCTTCTTCTTCAATGCCCAGCAGAACGTCATTCCAGATGTTTGCGCAGTCACCCATGGCGAAGATCACGATAGCGGGTACAGTGAGGTTACTTTCCATGAGCGAATGCCTTGTACCAGGAGATAATTAACCCCGTCGCAACTGCGTTTCGCGGGCCTTCCGAACCCCGAATATTGCCGCGACCCGCGACCAGGCGATAATGAGCCAGCGCATCAGTAACCAGTTGCGGAACTTCGAAGTCCAGAGAAGAACCTCCAACCAAAACGACAAAGGGAATGTCCCGAATG
The DNA here is from genome assembly GCF_046555775.1 of Citrobacter sp. U14242. NCBI lineage: Bacteria > Pseudomonadati > Pseudomonadota > Gammaproteobacteria > Enterobacterales > Enterobacteriaceae > Citrobacter > Citrobacter sp. U14242. Next base: position 48,721 of record NZ_JBKGLW010000010.1, on the reverse strand, counting down.
TTCCCGGTCGGGCTAACCTGTCGCAACGCTCTCAGCGCGTTGGTAACAAAAACACGCTCTTTAGCGCTGCGACGAACAGCCCGAACTTTTTCCAGCGTCAGATCGCCTGGCAGTGGCACCAGTTCAGCAGGTTTTACAACGCATACGCGAGCGAAGACGGCAGGAGAGAGAGGCGTTGGGAAGAACTGAACGCTGCCATCTTCGTGACGCAGGTGGAACAAGCTCTCCACTTTCGCCAGCGGGTACTTCTTGATCTCTTCCGCCAAATAGCGGTCATCCAGACCCAGTTCACGGGCAATAATCATCGTGACCATATCGCCTGCGCCCGCCAGGTGTGTGGCAATAATTTCGCCCTGAGGATTAATGATAGAGGCGTCAGTTGATCCGGCCCCAAGATCCAGAATAGCCAGTGGACGTGTGGTCCCCGGTGTGGTTAAGGCTCCCAGAATAGCGGCTTCGGCTTCAGCCCCACCAACCTGTACATCAATGTTGAGTTTTTGCGTGATTTCCTGGGCAATCATCGCCATTTGCAGACGATCTGATTTCACCATAGAAGCAATACCAACGGCTTGTTCCAACGAAAACTCGCCGGCAAGTCCCCCGGTCACGCTGACTGGAACTGAAGTATCAACTGCCAACAGATCCTGAATAAAGATTTCATGGCTGGGTTTGTTGGTTAATTCAGCCATTGTCTGGCGAACGTGCTCCAGCATGCCGCCAATATTGGTTCCCGCCTCTCCGATGACGTTATCCAGTTTCGGGCATTCGCCAACCGCTTTCATAATCGCGTCTGCACCTGCCGCGACATCGACGCGTACGGTTCGTCCTTGCGATTGCAGTTCCAGGTTTCCGGCTGGTATTGCACGAGCCTTCACATCACCAGATGGCGTTTTCACCACAACCGCAGAGCGGTTGCCAATCAGTGCGCGGGCCATGGGGACAATGTTTTTGGTCTCTTCTGCGCTAAGGCTAAAGACAGTCGCGATTCCGTACGGGTTAGAAAGGGTTTCGATAACTTTGCCAGGAACAGCGACCTCAATGGCGGCCAGCATGCCCAACGGGATACGATCGATATGGCGGACTTCATCAACGATGGGCAGAGGCGTGTTCAGCCGGTTGCTAACCAGCACACCGTCGTCCTGTTGCAAAATAACGCCAGTCAACTGGTATCCGGCGCGTGCGGAAGCATTAATCATCGTGGCGACATCGGCAAAATCGAAAGCCGATGACACCACCAGAATATACGGTGTATCCGCCGGACGGGTCAGGAGCTCTTCCGGCGTAATGGTTACACCAACGCCTAACCCGACACCGCCAGGCGTTTTGGGGTTATGACCGATCATGGTGGATTCTGTGATGATGGTTTCGGTGATGGTTTCCATCGCCACGTCACCGATAACCGGTGTGGCTTCGTTAATACGGATGAGCGAAATATCGCTGACATTAATTCCGGCAGTTTTTGCCGCCTGTGCAAGTGCCTCCTGAATACCAAACACATTACGCAATGTGCCTTTAATTCCGGTGGTTTCCGCCAGTGCGCTGCCGGAAATGCTTAGCGCGCCAGTCTCATCCAGGGTTGCCAGTGCGACTTCCGTTGATGAGTTGCCTATATCAATGCCAGCTATATATCGCATCGTTTCACCCTGACGTTAGTCGTCGCCTTTAAGTTTCTTACGCTCTACATACAACGCTGCTGCTTCACGAACGAACGCGGCACAGATCTTCGCCTGATAGCGATTCTCCAGATCGTCGGCGATGGCCATCAACTCGTCTTTCGTTGAGCGATAAGGACGTAGCGCGTTGTAGATCTCAAGAATGCGGTCGTCAGGTACAGCAGTCAGTTCGGCTGCGCGTTCGAAGTTCATCGCCAGTCTGTCACGGCCGGCGTCTTTGGCGATGTCCGCCTGAATACGCAGCGTTTCAGGTGTGATACGCATATCCTGCGCGGTCACTTTATTGCTCAAAACATTTTCGAGCGTGAAGTCATCCAGCGTTTTGTTGGTTGCGGTTTTGACCCACTCAGGATGCTTATTCGCCAGGGGGTAATCCGTGACTTTTGCGGTATGTGCCGGAGCTGCCGCCGTAATGGGAGAGGGTGTTTCTCCTTGCAGGCTATTCATCCGGCTCAACACATCCCGAACCATCGATTCAATTGCGTCGGTATTCATGGAGTTATCCTTTATCAAAGCGCCACGCGCAGTTCCTGCGGGTTTTTGCCTGTTACGACGTATTTGGTCTCTTTAATGTGCAAAATGGCTGATTTCGCCTGATACTTCGGACGCGCCATTTGGTCATTCAGCGTCGGGACCGGTTGCGGAGACTCACGCTTGGCATAACGCGCGGCGTTCTTACCAATCTGACGGTAGGTTTCCAGCGTCAGCAACGGTGCCTGTGGGAACAATTCCAGGTTAGAAAGCGGTGGTAACCCTTGCTGGTGGATAACCGTTGTGCCTTTGGACTGGATGCCAATTGAGATCCCGGAACCACTCAGGCGGTTACCTTCCACGGCTACAAACGCCACGTCGGAAGATTTAAAGCAACGGATCACGCGTGCTTTAATTCCCTCTTCTTCAATACCGGCTATCACTTCGCGCAAAATATTTTTGTGCGGAATACCGACGATATTGACAGTTTGTGAGAGGCCAAACGCCGGACCTACGGCAATAATGACTTCGTCCTGCTGCTGACCTTGTTTGGCTTCGCCAATTTCGGTCAGAAAGCCGTCGCCCTGTACCGTTGCAGCCTGTGGTGCACTGGTTGCGGTCGATGCGCGAAAAGAGACGGGTTTATCGCTGGTCTGCATTTCAGCCAGCACATCCTCAATTATCTGACGCAGCAGTTTTTCATTGATTTCCATTGTTCACCCCTTAGCCAAGCTCGTTGGGATCAAGTGCGCCAGGGATGTTTTTAATTTCCTCCCAGCGTTCGCCTTGCAGGCGATAACCTGTTGCCGGACCGGCATAATCGTTGACGTCATTCACTGCGGAAAGCACTTGTCCGTCGCCGACGATAATGGCGGAGGTATGCAGATAGTCTCCGGTTAACTTGGCTTTTTGGATGTTGAGCATGTCTTGAGCAACATCGGTAAACCCACCCTGGGCAAGGGCTTTCACCACTTCCAGGCCGTTACGGTTTTTATTGATGATCTCTTGCGCAAATTTGATGTCTTCAACAATGTTACGCTCTGGCATATCTTTCGAACCGTGGGCGTAAGTCGCGGCTTCGACTTCTTCGTCGGTGATTGGCGGTAACCCCATTCCGGCAAATACGGCCTGCAGCGCACGAGCCGCTTTATTGCGAATGGCGATAACGTCTTCTTCCCGAACCGGACGCAGACCACCGTCTACTTTCAGATCACGCTGGATGACGTTGTAATCGTCAAAATCTTCGGCATCCTCGTTGGAACCAGCGAACATGTTGTCGTAGTTCGGAACAGCGGAATATCCAGAAGAAATGAAATCTGTACCCGGCAAGAATTGCATCAGCAGACGAGCAGTACGACGCATATCGGAGTGGGTAAAGGTCTGGTCATTGCTGGAGGCGCACTCCAGATCCAGTGACGAACAGATCAGGTTTTCTGCCAGCACAGCACGAATGCCTGATGGCACGGCTGAAGGTACGCCAATGCAACTTACGGAACCGTTTTGCAAACCCTGAACGCCAGCCGCCTTGGTGATGTAAATGCAGCGTGCTTCCAGATAAAGCATCGATTTGCCTTCGGCGTAGCCCATCTGAACTTCTGAACCGGAGCCAGAAGTAAAGCGCATTTTCAGGCCGCGTGAGGCGTAAGAAGAGGCCAGAAAACCTTTTGACCATGGCGTGTCGTCACCGTCTGTAAAGACGGGTTCAGTACCGTAGACGGAGATGGTTTCTGCATAACAGGTGTGGCCCAACATGCCGAGTTTCAGTTCGGTGGCTTCTTCCAGGGAACACTGAGTTAACACACCAGGGCGTCCAACCTGCGAACCTACCAGCAGAGCAATCGCGTTAAACGGCGCGTAACGTGCAACAGCAACGGTCGTTTCCTGCTCATCAAAGCCACGCCAGGCACCTTCTGCTGCATCGGCGGCAATCTGTACCGGGTTGTCTTTGACGTTAGTCACGTGCGCTTGTTGAGATGGGGTACGGCGGGCACGCATTTTCTGCATTGCCATCATCATCTCAACGACGTTCATGTGCGAAACCACTTCCACAATTTTCGCTGGCGTCATTGCAGTGGTCAGAGGAACAATGTCCATACGCTTGACGTTGGGGTCGCAAAGCATATTGGCGAGTTTAACCGAGTCCATCGCCATCACCTCTTCAGCGCGTGCCAGGTTAATGCCGTAGCGCGCGATGAAGTGGTCAATCAGATCAAATTCACTGACGGATTTGCCGTCCAGTTCAGTGACCATACCGTTGACGATTTTAATCGACGGCTTAGGGTCGTTCGGGCTTTCCATCGCAATGAAGCCTTCTTCGATCCACTCCTTAACGAAGCCGTCCTGATTCACAGGGCGTTTCGCCAGTGCTTCAAATCTTTTCGATCTCATGAATCAGCCTCACTGATATCAGATATAGGACGGACGGTCGTTTTTGGGTTCTGAGCCGAGGGTCGCCAGCACGGTTTTACCGATTTCACGGGCTGAGATGACGGCCTGACGCACAGCCCCAGAGTCACCGGAAATGACCAGAATGGCTTCGTTGCTGAAACTGGTGCCATGCGCGGGGGAACTGTAGGCCACCACTTCAACATTGGCGGATTTCAGCGCTGTATCGGCCATCAGTACACCAACGGAGGCCGGGGCACCGACGATAACGCCACAGGCACGACCAATTGGCGCACCAAAGGCTTTTTCCAGCGCGTAGCTGGCGCGCGCCGTGTATTGCATTTCGATGTGTCCGGCTTCGTTGGCATATACATCGCCAAAGGTGCGATCCAGTTCTTTCAGCGCAACTTCAATCCCGCGCTTCACGTCAGAAACGTCGTTACCGCCTAAGATAATCAGCGAGCCGTGACCTGCGCCGCCTTTGGTATCACGAGGAAGCTCAATACTCACGACTTCAGTGTTTGTGGCTTTTACCGCTTCATCGGCGGCCATGATGTGTGGGCCTGCGCCTGTGCGCGCGCCGAGGATACCGATGGAGCGATAGCGTTTTTCAAGTTTCATCGCGTCCAGTAGGGCACTGTCTACGTTGGCGATTACCAGACCGACGGTGTCGCCAATCGCAGTACCGACAAATTCCGTTAAACTGCAGCTCTTCTCTGCCATAGCCGTTTCTCGTGTTGGGTGAGTATTTTCAGGGGTAGCTTGTTGTTCTGGCGTTGCCACACGAGCAATCACCTGCGCCATGATCTGTTCAACCAGCTCATTGCTGCTCATTAGCTAATTCCCTTCGGTAAGATTTTTTCGACATCGGTGTGAGGGCGTGGGATCACATGTACGGCTTTCACTTCTCCCACGTTGCGTGCGGCGGCGGCACCGGCATCTGTTGCTGCTTTAACCGCGCCTACATCACCGCGAACAATGACTGTTACCAGCCCTGAACCAATTTTTTCGTAGCCGACCAGCATCACATTGGCTGATTTCACCATTGCGTCTGCGGCCTCTATGGCTGCAGTTAAGCCTTTGGTTTCTACCATTCCTAACGCTTCTTGTTGCATAAAGACCTCGCCTGGGTTGTCCCGATTTTCATGACTATAAAAAGAAGCGAGGAAAAAGAATGGCTGACTTGAAAGTGTGAGTGAAAAAATAGTGAGGATATGGTGATATAAAATTGCCATGATCTATCGTAATGCATTGTTTTTTAATGGGTTATAAAATATTGTTAATATGACAAATTGGTTTTGTTAATTCCATATTTACACTTTTAAAGGTGACAATATAAATATCATTTGCTATGCGATGAAAATGAAATTGTGATGGTTGTTTGAAAATGAAAATCTGCCATGAGCAATATTTTATTATTTTATAAATATGCTTTTAATAAGGTTTCACTCCATTAGTCGGCATGTTTTTATAAAGGTGATGACAAGAATTTGCTATCACAACACGATTTTGACGTACATACCGCCCTCAGGTTGCCAACAATTTGCCGACATCGCTTTTTATAGTAAGTCTCGAAGTATTCTACGAGCCAGCAAGGAGACCGCTGGTAAAGACACGAACTCTGCTTAGAAGGTGTCACAATGAACGATTCACTAAAAGCGCAATGTATTGCCGAGTTTTTGGGTACCGGATTATTTTTGTTTTTTGGCATTGGATGCCTGAGCGCCCTGAAAGTAGCCGGTGCCAGTTTAGGGTTGTGGGAGATCTGCATTATATGGGGGCTGGGGATCTCACTGGCAGTCTATCTGACAGCAGGGATCTCGGGTGCGCATCTCAATCCCGCCATCACCATAGCACTGTGGCTGTTTGCCTGTTTTCCTGGTCGTAAAGTGTTGCCTTACTCTATTGCTCAGGTGGCTGGTGCCTTTGGTGGCGCTCTGCTCGCCTATTTATTGTATGGCAGTTTGTTTATCGAGTATGAAACCGTCCACCATATGGTGCGGGGGAGCCTCGAAAGTCTGCAGCTTGCCAGCATATTTAGTACTTATCCTGCCGCCGCACTCAGCGTCTGGCAGGCTGCACTGGTGGAAGTTGTGATTACCTCCATTCTGATGGGGATGATCATGGCGCTCACCGATGATGGCAATGGGATTCCCCGGGGGCCGTTAGCACCGCTACTGATCGGTATTCTGGTTGCTGTTCTTGGGGCATCTACCGGGCCGCTTACCGGATTCGCCATGAATCCGGCTCGTGATTTTGGACCTAAATTGTTCGCATGGATGGCGGGCTGGGGGGATGTCGCGATGACTGGGGGGCGTGATATTCCTTACTTTATTGTCCCGATCGTGGCACCTGTCATTGGTGCTTGTGCGGGGGCGGCAATTTATCGTTACTTTATTGGCAAAAACTTACCGTGTAATAGCTGTAAGCTTGAGGAAAAGGAGCGTTAGCTTCACGGAAAATGTTTATTTTTGAAATGTGATAACTGTTTTCGTGATCAGGTTTCCTGAACCGCTTAAAAAGTCTCCCAAGAATGGGAGACTTTTGTTATGTTCGAATACGCCTTTTATCATTGCTTTGGATAGCGAGATGAAAAGCGAGTGTAAATGATATGTTTTATTTATAACAATAAATTAACTGAGAGGTTTTATCATGATTTCTGCGAGCGCCCTGAACTCAGAACTCATTAATAAAATCGCACAGGATTTTGCGCAGGCCACCAGTCTGGCTGTTGTGGTTGTCAATATTCACGGTGATGAAATTTCTGAGCTTTTTAATTTCACTCCTTTTTGCCAGTTGATGCGCCAGCATCCTCAACATAGTACGCGATGTCGTATGAGCGATCGCTGTGGGGGGCTGGAAGCTTCAAAATCCGATCAACCCTGCATTTATCGCTGCCATGCCGGACTTACCGACTTCTCTATTCCGCTGGTCATTGCGGGACATCTGGTAGGGTTTGTCTTATGTGGTCAGGTGCGCTTAAGTAATGACGTGGGGCTGGTGGATATTCTGAACGTGGACGACCGTTGGCAAGCCGATCCCGAACTGGTGAGTGAATTTCGTAATGTACCGGAAATGGACTATTCGCGGGTTATTGCCTCAGCTGATTTGCTGAAGCTCATTGTAGAAAATTGTCTTAAAAAACAACTGAATTTCGTCGTAATCAAAGACAATCCGCAACAATCAGAGCCGGTGCGGGCTAATCGTAGTCCGAACCCTCATGACAGTAAAATGAAGAAAGCCTTGCGTTATATTGATGCGCATTTATCAGACGAGCTTCGTCTGGAGGATGTTGCCTCTCACGTTTATCTCAGTCCTTACTATTTCAGCAAATTGTTCAAAAAATATCAGGGGATAGGATTTAACGCATGGGTAAATCAACAGCGAATGGCGAGTGCCAAAGAGTTGCTTTGTCATAGCGACTGGAGCATTGCCAGTATTGCGCGAAATTTAGGCTTCTCACAAACCAGTTATTTTTGCAAAGTTTTCCGTCAAACGTACCAGGTTACGCCGCAGGCTTTCCGTCAGCAAATAAATGTCATCTCATCTGAAGATACAGCTTAAATAGCAATAATTTGCTATTGCCGATTTTTGATATCGTACGCTATGTCAGTCATTATAAAATGAAAAATAACTACAGCAGTCAATAAATTGTCATAGCGCAACAAAATAATAGTATTTGAGGGATAAACTGCACCAGTTTTTATTTTTGTGATGAGATACAGTGTCTGTGTGAAAGACTTTCTTTATTCTTTAATGACGCTTTCATTCAAAAAATGAACATGTGAATAAACGGGGTGAGGCCATAACATTGGTTGAATGTACCCGGCAAGATATTAATTTGAATTATTGTCATGAGGTCGTGAATTTGCCTCAAGACACAGAGCCAAATTAAATCGGCTCTTGAACTGACAGGTTTGCCACATTTGTGGTAGGGAAGGGGGTGAGAATCCCCCGCAGCCCCCGCTGCTGTGATGCTGACGACCCCGTATAGACCACTGATCGCAAGATTGGGAAGGGCGGGCGAGGACGACGCTAAGCCAGAAGACCTGCCTGTCGGTGACTACCAACAACTTCGGTGGGAAGTGGGTTGCGCAGATGCATACAGTCGAGAGACTGGGTATCTATACACCCCTACCACCCTGAACAGGATCAGGGTATGGCGGCCAGTTTTCACGCGTTTGTTCTTGCAGGTACCGGTAGCGGCTGTGGCAAAACCACGGTGACGCTGGGCTTGTTGAGCCTGATGAAAAAGCGCGGGTTACGCGTCCAGCCATGCAAAGTCGGTCCTGATTACCTTGATACCGGCTGGCACACCGCGGTGTGCGGCACGGCTTCCCGCAATCTTGATAGCTTCATGCTACCCACCTCTACACTGAATGCCTTATTTTGCGAGCAGATGCAGCACGCGGATATTGCCGTTATCGAAGGCGTTATGGGGTTGTATGACGGCTATGGAACGGACCCTGATTACTGCAGTACTGCGGCGATGGCGAAACAGTTGGGTTGCCCGGTCATCTTGCTGGTTGATGGCAAAGCGGTTTCCACTTCGATAGCTGCCACGGTGATGGGGTTTCAGCATTTTGATCCCAGTCTGAACATTGCAGGCGTGATTGTTAATCGGGTCAACAGCGAAACACATTACCAGCTACTCAAAGTTGCGATTGAGCGTTATTGCTCCGTGCCTGTATTGGGCTATGTTCCCCGCATGGAGGGCGTCGCACTCCCGGAGCGTCATCTGGGTCTGGTTACCGCTCGTGAGTCAGTTATCAACCAGCAGCCATGGCAGGATTTTGCCGCGACGCTGGAACAGACGCTGGATATCGACGCGCTGCTGAACTTAAGCATGTTAGACAACCTTCCTGTCGGTCAATGGCCCGCACTGCCTGCTGCAGACGCAGGTGCAGGATTAACGCTGGCCGTTGCTGATGACGAGGCGTTCAACTTTTATTACCCGGATAACATGACGTTACTGGCGCGTACGGGCCTCAATATTGTTCGTTTTAGCCCGCTGCATGATACCTGTTTACCAGACTGTCAGATGATTTGGTTAGGCGGTGGGTATCCGGAACTGCATGCTGCGGCCCTGGCCCGTAATGTCACCATGCTGGAGCAATTGCGAGCAGCGCATCAGCGTGGCGTCGCTATTTATGCTGAGTGTGGTGGTCTGATGTACCTCGGTAGCTCTCTGGAAGATAGCAATGGCGATATCTGGCCGATGGCGGACATCATTCCCGGCCACAGCAAAATGGGCAAACGGCTGACCCGGTTTGGCTACTGCGAGGCGCAAGCCACGCAGCAAACATTGCTGGCAACGGCCGGTGAAGTCCTGCGCGGACATGAATTCCACTATTCCGATTTTACCCCTGAAATCCCGGCAGTGATGAATTGCCGCAAGGTGCGTGATGGCAAAACGCTGCAGGCCTGGTCAGGCGGATGGCAGGTCGGAAATACCTTCGCCAGTTATCTGCACGTTCATTTTGCCCAGCGCCCCGAAATGCTCAATCACTGGCTGGCCGCTGCGAGGAACACGCTATGACGATACTTGCATGGTGCGTTGCCTGGCTGCTGGATTTTATCATCGGCGATCCGCAGAACTGGCCTCACCCGGTGCGCTGGATCGGCAACCTTATCTCCGCAATCCAGCGAGTCATTCGGCGTTATTGCCATAGTGATAGCACGCTGAGAATCGGTGGTGCCGTGATGTGGATCGTGGTGGTCGGTGTGACATGGGGCGTTTCCTGGGGGGTGTTGACGCTGGCGAGTTCTATTCACCCGTGGCTGGGATGGGGCGTAGAGGTGTGGATGATCTTTACCGTGCTGGCAGGGCGTTGTCTGGCGAATGCTGCGCTGGATGTCGAGCGTCCATTGCGTGCCAATAATCTTGCCGAAAGTCGGGAAAAACTCTCCTGGATTGTGGGACGTGATACCTCGCAGCTGCAACCAAAACAGATTAACCGCGCCGTGGTGGAAACTGTGGCGGAAAACACCGTTGACGGCATCATCGCGCCACTGTTCTTCCTCTTACTGGGTGGTGCGCCGCTGGCGATGGCCTACAAAGCGGTGAATACCCTCGATTCAATGGTGGGGTACAAACATGAAAAATACCGTGCTATCGGCATGGTTAGCGCCCGTCTGGACGATGTCGCTAATTTTATTCCGGCAAGACTGAGCTGGTTGCTGCTGGGTGTGGCGGCGTTTTTATGCCGCCAGGACGGCGCACGTGCTTTGCAGATTGGCTGGCGTGATCGCTACAACCATAGCAGCCCAAACTGCGCATGGTCGGAAGCTGCCGTGGCAGGGGCATTAGGTATTCGTCTGGGGGGGCCTAATGACTACTTCGGCGAGCGCGTTGAGAAACCGTGGATTGGCGATCAACAACGAGACATTTCTGTAGACGACATTTCCCAAACGATTCGATTGATGTGGGTAGCATCGACCCTGGCACTGGCGCTGTTTATTGCGCTGCGCTGGCTGTGGGTCGGTGTCGCCTGAGGACAACAAAATGCACTATATCCAGCAACCTCAAGCGATTGAGGCCAAAAGTTTCGACATCATTGGCGAGATTATCAGTGAAACTCGCCCGGATTATCAGTTTGCCAGTCCGTTGCATGAAGCCATCATCAAGCGGGTGATCCACACAACCGCGGATTTTGACTGGCTGGACATTCTGTGGTTTTCCAGCGGTGTACTGGAACAGTTTTGCGCTGCATTGAGTCGCCCGAGCGTGATTTATACCGATACCACGATGGCGCTTTCCGGGATCAACAAAACCCTGCTGGCAAAATTCGGTGGCGAATGCCGCTGTTACATCAGCGATCCACGTGTGGTACGGGCAGCAAAAGAACAGGGGATCACTCGTTCAATGGCTGCAGTCGACATTGCCGTGAAGGAAGAGGGCGAAAAACTGTTTGTCTTTGGCAACGCGCCAACCGCGTTGTTCCGACTGTTGGAACATGATGCAGCCGTCAGCGGTGTGGTTGGCGTACCGGTAGGATTTGTTGGCGCGGCGGAGTCGAAAGATGCACTGACACAAAGTCATCTGCCCGCCATTGCCGCATTAGGTCGCAAAGGTGGCAGCAACGTCGCTGCCGCTATCGTCAACGCCATGCTTTATCACATGCAGGGGGCGCGATGAGCGACCAGTCCTTCGATACGCCAGTGTGGCACAACGGTAAAGCGCTGCGTAAAGGGTACACCACGGGATCGTGTGCGACGGCGGCGGCAAAAGTCGCTGCGTTGATGGTGCTGCGCCAGCATCTGATCCATCAGGTTTCCATTGTGACGCCTTCCGGGGTGACGTTATGCCTGAACGTGGAGTCACCGCATATCGAAGGGCAGCAGGCGATTGCCGCCATCCGCAAAGACGGTGGTGATGACGTGGACGCCACGCATGGGATGCTGATCTTTGCCCGCGTGACGTTAGACGATAGCAAAGACATTGTCTTACAGGGCGGTGAGGGTGTTGGTACGGTGACCCGTAAAGGGATTGGTTTGCCGGTGGGCAGTTCGGCGATTAACCGGACACCTCGTCAGACCATTGAGTCCGCAGTACGTGAAGCGATTGGACCAAATCGCGGGGCAAAAATTGAGATTTTTGCGCCTGAAGGTGAAGAAAGGGCGCAAAAAACCTACAACTCGCGCCTGGGGATTCTGGGCGGTATTTCGATCATAGGTACCACGGGCATTGTTACGCCGATGTCGGAAGAGAGCTGGAAACGTTCGTTATCGCTGGAACTGGAGATCAAACGCGCGGCAGGGCTGGATCGCGTAGTGCTGGTACCGGGTAATCACGGCGAACGTTTTGTGCGTGAACAGATGGGGCTCGACACACAGGTTGTGGTCACTATGAGCAACTTTGTCGGTTACATGATTGAAGAAGCGGTGCGCCTGGGATTCCGCCAGATCGTGCTGGTGGGCCATCCCGGCAAACTTATCAAAATCGCGGCAGGGATCTTCCATACCCATAGTCATATTGCGGATGCCCGCATGGAAACGCTGGTCGCTCACCTCGCATTACTTGGCGCGCCGTTGGAACTGCTGACGCTGGTCAGCGACTGTGACACGACCGAAGCTGCGATGGAACATATCGAAGCATACGGTTTTCAACACATTTACAACCATTTGGCGAAGCGTATTTGTATGCGCGTCCTGCAAACCTTGCGTTTTACGAAAAATCCTCCGACCTGCGACGCCATCATGTTCTCTTTTGATAATCAGGTCCTCGGCAGCAATCGTCCGGTCGCGGAGATCGCAGAGGAGATGGAATGTTAACGGTTGTTGGGATGGGGCCCGCTGGGTTGCATTTGATGACGCCAGTGGCGCGCGACGCGGTTGCAATGGCCGATGTGCTGGTCGGTGGCAAGCGACATCTGCAGCAGTTCCCGGATTTTGCCGGTGAACGGTTTGCTCTTGGTGCCAATATTCCGGAGCTATTGAATTGGATCGGCGAACATCAGGAGCGAAATGTGGTGGTACTGGCCTCAGGTGACCCGCTGTTCTACGGCATTGGCACGCGGATGGTGGCGCATTTTGGTATTGAAAATGTGCGCATTATTCCTGGTATTAGCGCCGTTCAGTATCTGTGTGCGCAAGCGGGTATTGATATGAACGACATGTGGCTCACCAGTAGCCATGGTCGCAGTGTCTGTTTTGATGAACTGGCGCGACATAACAAGGTTGCGATGGTGACCGACGCGCTGTGTGGCCCGCGTGAAATTGCGCAGCAGTTGGTTGCCAGAGGCAAAGGACATCGCTGGATGGTGATTGGCGAAAACCTGGCGATGGACAATGAGCGTATCCACTGCCTGCCTGTGAGCAAAATTACAGCCGACTATGACATGAATGCAGTGGTGATCCTCGATGAAAGATGAGCTTTTTCTACGTGGAGAGAACGTGCCGATGACCAAAGAAGCGGTACGTGCACTCGCCCTCTCAAAACTTGAATTACACCGCGCCAGCCATCTGATTGATATCGGCGCGGGAACCGGCAGCGTGTCGATTGAGGCGGCGTTGCAATATCCAGGGCTGCGTATCACGGCGATCGAGCGTAATCCGGATGCGCTCAGATTGCTGGACGAAAACCGTCAGCATTTTGCCTGTGCAAACATCGATATTTTTCCAGGTATCGCGCCGATGACGATTGCGGAAAAAGCCGATGCCATTTTCATGGGCGGTAGCGGCGGCCATCTGACCGATCTGATCGACTGGTCAATGCGTCAGTTACATCCCGCAGGGCGACTGGTGATGACATTTATCCTTCAGGAAAACCTGAACACCGCTCTGGCTCATCTGGACCACCTTGGCATACAGGGTGTGGATTGCCTGCAACTGCAGGTTTCCTCACTTTCCAGGCTGGGTAGTGGTCACTATTTCAAACCGAATAACCCCGTATTTGTTATCGCCTGTCAGAAGGAAGGAACCCATGTCTGAGATTTTTGATCCCCGTAGTGTGTGGTTTGTTGGTGCAGGTCCTGGCGATCGTGAACTGATTACCCTCAAAGGTTACCGGTTGCTCCAGCAGGCACAGGTGGTTATCTATGCCGGATCGCTGATTAACACTGAATTACTGGAGTATTGCCCGGCCGGAGCGGAATGTCATGACAGCGCCGAACTGCATCTGGAGCAGATCCTTGATCTGATGGAAGCGGGTGTGAAAGCCGGTAAAACCGTCGTGCGTCTGCAAACCGGTGACGTTTCTTTGTATGGCTCTGTACGTGAACAAGGCGAAGAGCTGACCAAGCGAGGGATCGACTGGCAGGTGGTGCCTGGCGTTAGTGCGTTCCTGGGCGCGGCGGCAGAGTTGGGCGTCGAGTATACCGTACCGGAAGTGTCGCAGAGTCTAATCATTACCCGTCTGGAAGGTCGCACGCCGGTACCGGAACGTGAACAACTGGAGTCGTTTGCCAGTCACCAGACATCGATGGCGATTTATCTTTCCGTCCAACGCATCCACCGGGTTGCTGAGCGTCTGATTGAAGGCGGTTACCCGGCGGCCACGCCAGTGGCGGTTATCTACAAGGCAACCTGGCCGGAAAGCCAGACCGTGCGCGGTACCCTGGCAGATATTGGCGACAAAGTTCGCGACGCAGGGATCCGTAAAACGGCGCTCATTCTGGTCGGTAACTTCCTGGGCTCGGAGTATCACTACTCCAAACTCTATGCGGCGGATTTTAGCCATGAATACCGTAAAGCCTGAATCACTTGCGCTATTTTGCCTGACCCCCGGCGGCGTTGTGCTTGCTAAACGTCTGGCGGCGATGCTGCCGGTGACCTGTTTCACCAGTGAAAAACTGCTGGAGGAGGGGTTTATTCCTTTCGACAACGGTTTTGCTAACACTGCGCGCGATGCGTTTGCGAATTACTCAGCGCTGATTTTTATCGGTGCAACTGGCATTGCAGTGCGTGTGCTGGCTCCGCTGGTCAACGACAAATTTTGCGATCCGGCTGTGGTGGTCATTGATGAACGTGCCCAGCATGTCATTAGCCTGCTCTCCGGTCATGCGGGGGGGGCTAATGCACTGGCGCGTTATCTGGCGGGGATGTTGGGGGCCGACCCGGTCATTACCACCGCGACGGATGTTAACGATATGGCGGCGCTGGACACACTGGCGTTTCAGTTAAATGCCCGCATGAATGATTTCCGCTCGGCGGTCAAAATTGTTAACCAGATGCTGGTCAGCAACAAACGGGTTGGTCTGTGGTGGGACGACGAACTGGCACAGGACGTCAGCCATTGCGACCGCCGTGGATTTATCACGGTGACCGATCTCAATCAGCTTCCTGAACTGGATGCGCTGATTTGTATTACCTTGCGCAACAATCTGCCTGAGCTGCCAGTTTTGCACTGGAAGCTGGTACCGCAGCGAGTGGTTGCCGGAATTGGCTGTCGTCGGGATACGCCGTTCCCACTGTTAGCCGCGCTGCTGGCACGCCAACTCGAAGCCCAGCGCGTCGACCCGCTGGCGTTAAAAGCCATTGGCAGCATTACGCTGAAAAAAGACGAACAGGGGCTTATCCAGTTGGCCTCCTGTTGCCGCGTGCCTTTCGAAACCTTTACCGCTGACGCGCTGCGTGAGCATGAACACCGTTTTCCAGCCTCATCGTTTGTTCGCAAAACGGTGGGTACAGGAAGCGTTTCCGGTCCTGCAGCCTGGCTGCTGAGCCACGGACAACTGTTAGGCGAGACCCTGCGCGAACAGGGCGTCACGATCACTTTGGGAGTTTCACACTGATGTTAAGCGTAATTGGAATTGGCCCTGGCTCGCAGGCAATGATGACCATGGAAGCCGTTGAAGCTCTCCAGGCGGCAGAAATCATTGTTGGCTATAAAACCTACACCCATCTGGTAAAGGCGTTCACCGGCGATAAGCAGGTGATCAAAACCGGAATGTGTAAAGAGATTGAACGCTGCCAGGCCGCAATTGAACTGGCGCAAGCTGGCCACAACGTGGCGCTGATTAGCAGCGGCGACGCCGGGATTTACGGTATGGCTGGGTTGGTACTTGAGCTGGTCAGCAAGCAAAAACTGGATGTTGAGGTTCGGCTGATCCCAGGGATGACGGCAAGTATTGCCGCCGCATCATTGCTTGGCGCACCGCTGATGCACGATTTTTGCCATATCAGCCTGAGTGACCTGTTAACGCCGTGGCCGGTAATTGAAAAACGCATTATTGCCGCAGGTGAAGCTGACTTCGTTATCTGTTTCTACAACCCGCGCAGTCGCGGTCGTGAAGGACACCTGGCGCGTGCATTTGAACTGCTTTCCGCCAGCAAGAGCGCACAAACACCAGTAGGTATCGTGAAGTCGGCCGGTCGTAAAAAGCAGGAAAAATGGCTGACTACGCTCGGTGATATGGATTTTGAACCGGTGGATATGACCAGTCTGGTGATTGTCGGCAACAAAACCACCTATGTACAGGATGGGCTGATGATTACACCGCGGGGTTATGTGCTGTGAATTACGGTGAAGTGCTGGTTATGGGCGGCACCAGCGATGCACGCATGCTGTGCCAGCAACTTGATGCGGCAAATGTCGCTTACACCCTGTCGGTGGCGACGCCGACAGGTAAGCAACTGGCAGGTGACATCAAAGGTCAGGTTCGCTGCGGGCGTCTGGAGCGCGAACAAATGATTGCCTGGTTGCAGGAAAACCGGACGCGCTGGGTGATTGATGCTTCACATCCTTATGCCGAGGTGGTGAGCCGCAACATCATGAACGCCTGTGAAGCGGCCGGCGTGTTGTTGAGCCGCTATCAGCGACCTGAACAGTTGAGTGATTTAACTCACCCGCATCTGCACACCGTACAGAGTATCCAGCAAGCATGTGAAACAGCTCGTCGTTTTGGCGAACGCGTGTTGCTGACGACCGGCAGTAAAGATTTGGCTATCTGGCGTGCAGGTTTGCCGGAAAAAACGCTGCTGGCACGCGTACTGCCTGTGCCAGAGGTGATTCAACAGTGCGCGGATCTGGGCTTTGGCGTGGGCGAAATCTTCGCGCTGTGTGGGCCGTTTAGCGCCGAGTTCAATGCCGCGTTTTATCGCCAGTGTCGGGCGGATGTGATGATCACCAAAGCGTCAGGCGCGGAAGGGGGTTATCAGGAAAAAGTTCAGCCCTGTCTGGATGCAGGTATTCCCTGCATCGTGATTACACGCCCGGCACCGCTGGTGACGGGAGAAGAGTTACTGGAAAGCCAGGCCGCATTTGGGGCGCGTTTAACGCGCTGGCTGGCCGCTGCTTAAGGAGTAAGAGATGAAAAAGGCGCTTCTGGTGGTCAGCTTTGGCACCAGCTATCACGACACCTGCGAGAAGAATATTGTGGCCTGCGAGCGCGATCTTGCGGCCAGTTGCCCCGACCGCGATCTGTTCAGGGCATTTACCTCCGGGATGATCATCCGCAAGCTCAAGCAGCGGGACGGCATTGAGATCGACACGCCGCTGCAGGCGCTACAAAAGCTGGCGGAGCAGGGGTATCAGGATGTGGCTATTCAGTCGCTGCACATCATTAATGGTGACGAATACGAGAAAATTGTTCGTGAAGTCCAAAGTATGCGCCCGCTGTTTTCACGCCTGACGTTGGGCGTGCCGTTGTTGAGCAGTCACGATGATTACGCACAACTGATGCAGGCGCTGCAACAGCAGATGCCGCAGTTAAGTGAGCGTGAAAAAGTCGTGTTTATGGGCCACGGTGCCAGTCATCACGCCTTTGCTGCTTATGCCTGTCTCGATCACATGATGACAGCGCAGCGCTTCCCGGCTCGTGTAGGTGCAGTAGAAAGCTACCCGGAAGTTGAGGTGCTGATCGAAAGCTTAAGCCAGGAAGGTGTGACGGCGGTTCATCTTATGCCGCTAATGCTGGTTGCCGGCGACCACGCTATCAATGATATGGCCTCTGATGAAGAGGATTCGTGGAAAACGTTGTTTAACGCAGCAGGCATTCCGGCTACGCCATGGCTCAGCGGTCTGGGTGAGAATCCGGCGGTTCGTGCCATGTTCGTCGCGCATTTACAGCAAGCGCTGAGCGTAGCGCTGGAGGAAGCAGCATGAGTGGTAAATTGTATGCACTGAGCACCGGGCCCGGTGCGGCCGATCTGGTAACCGTGCGTGCAGCACGTACCCTTGGGACGCTGGATATTCTCTATGCGCCGGCCGGGCGTAAAGGTGGCGATAGTCTGGCGCTGTCGATCGTGCGTGAATATATCGGTGAGCAAACGGACGTTCGCTGTTGCCATTTCCCGATGAGTGCCGACAGTGCTGAAAAAGAGGCTGTCTGGGATGAGGTCGCCGCTGCGTTGGTACAGGAAGTGAAAGCGGGTAAACAGGTTGGTTTTATTACCCTCGGCGATGCCATGTTATTTAGTACCTGGATCTTTTTACTCCAGCGTATTGGTAATCCAGACTGGTTAGAAATTGTCCCCGGCGTCACCTCGTTTGCCGCAATTGCAGCACGTTCAAAAACGCCGCTTGCCATGGAGCAACAGTCCCTGGCGGTGGTCTCCTGTACCGCGCCGGAAAGTGAAATCCAGCACGCATTAAAACAGCATGACAGCCTGGTGTTGATGAAGGTGTACGGTCGTTTTGCGCGCATTAAAGCGCTGCTGCAACAAGAAGGCTTGCTGGACTGCGCATTGATGATGTCTGAAGCCACGTTGCCAGGTGAACAGTGCTGGCGCCATCTGAATGACGTGAGCGACGATCAACCGCTACCTTATTTCTCAACCATTCTGGTTAATAAACAGTGGGAGTATGCACAATGAAGCTTGAACAACAGCTCAAACAGCTGTCTTTCAGCGGGTTAGCTGCGGCACTATTATTGATGATTGTTCCTGAACAGGCGTTTGCGATGCACATTATGGAAGGCTTTTTGCCACCGATGTGGGCGCTGGCCTGGTGGCTGCTGTTTCTACCTTGCCTGTGGTACGGGTTAGTGCGTCTGCGCCAAATCGTGCAGGAAGATAACCACCAGAAAGTCCTGCTGGCCCTGTGTGGCGCCTTCATTTTTGTCCTGTCGGCGCTAAAAATTCCTTCCGTTACCGGGAGCTGCTCACATCCTACAGGGGTGGGGCTGGCGGTTATCCTGTTCGGGCCGGGGGTGGTGGCTATTCTTGGGGCAATCGTCTTGCTGTTCCAGGCGCTGTTACTGGCCCACGGCGGTTTGACAACGCTTGGCGCTAACGGTATGTCGATGGCGGTAATCGGTCCAGTCGTTGGGTATATGGTGTGGAAGATGGCCTGTCGCGCGGGGTTCCGTCGTGATGTTTGCGTATTCCTGTGCGCGATGCTGGCGGATCTCGTGACCTATTTCGTCACCTCTGTGCAGTTGGGCGTCGCCTTCCCGGATCCCTCTGCGGGGGCGATGGGATCAATTATCAAGTTCATGGGCATTTTCTGTCTGACGCAGGTTCCAATTGCGATCGCAGAGGGGCTGCTAACCGTGATGATTTATGACCAGTTAACCAAACGCCAGTTGATTACCGCACAAGGACATTAACGATGAAAAAGACGCTGATTTTATTAGGGATGGTCGTTGCGCTGGTGGTCCTGCCGTTTTTCATCAACCACGGGGGCGAATACGGCGGTTCAGACGGTGAAGCGGAAAGTCAGATTCAGGCAATCGCGCCACATTATGAGCCGTGGTTCCAGCCATTGTATGAACCTGCAAGCGGCGAAATTGAAAGCCTGCTGTTTACGCTACAGGGTTCGCTGGGAGCTGCCGTGATTTTCTATATCCTGGGTTATACCAAGGGCAGGCAGCGCCGTGATGACCGGGCTTGACAGGCTGAGCTACCAGAGCCGCTGGTTTCATGTCTCACCGCAGCGAAAATTCTTGCTCTGGCTGGTGATGATGATTCTGGCCTTTACTCTGCCCCCACTGGGGCAGGGTATCGAGATGTTGCTGGTAGCGGCGCTCAGTTGCTGGCTGCTGAGGGTTTCTTTCTGGTGCTGGTGTCGTTGGATGGCGTTACCGTTTGGTTTTCTGCTGGTGGGCGTTGTGACGATTCTGTTTAGCGTCAGCCGCGACCCGCATACCTTACTGGTCAGCGTACCCGTGGGCAGTTTCTGGCTGGGGATTACTTCATCGGGCATTCACACGGCCAATGAAACGTTCTGGCGAAGCCTTGCAGCGCTGGCTGCAACGTTCTGGCTGGTGCTGAATTTACCGTTTCCGCAGTTAATTATTCTGCTCAAACGTGCACATGTTCCACGACTGATGACAGAGCTTATTCTGCTGACCTGGCGATTTATTTTTATCCTGTTAGACGAGGCACTTGCCATTCATCGCGCACAAACGCTGCGTTTTGGTTATCGTAGCTTGCCGTTGGGCTATCGCTCTCTGGCGATGCTGGTGGGATTATTGTTTACCCGCGTGTTGATCCGTTATCAGCAAATGACCACCACACTGGATATCAAACTGTATCAGGGTGATTTTCACCTGTAAGGAAAAGTATGCTTGCCACCTCAGCGCTTTGGTTTCGCTACCAGGATGACCCGATTCTCAAAGGGCTAACGCTGGACTTTTCTCAACATGCTGTCACCGGGCTGGTGGGGGCCAATGGTTGCGGGAAGTCCACGCTGTTTATGAACCTGAGCGGTTTACTGCGCCCACAACAGGGGGCGGTGATGTGGCAAGGAAAACCACTGGATTACAGCAAGCGCGGACTGCTGGCGCTACGTCAGCAGGTGGCAACGGTATTTCAGGACCCCGATCAGCAAATCTTTTATACCGACATCGACAGTGACATCGCGTTTAGCCTGCGTAATCTGGGCGTGGACGAAGCTGAAATTGCCCGTCGGGTGGACGATGCCTTGACGTTGGTCGATGCGCAACATTTTCGCCATCAGCCCATTCAGTGTCTCAGCCACGGACAAAAAAAACGCGTGGCGATTGCGGGGGCGCTGGTGCTGCAGGCGCAGTATTTGTTACTGGATGAACCCACCGCCGGTCTCGACCCATCAGGGCGTACGCAGATGATTGAAATTATCAAACGTATTGTGGCGCAAGGAAATCATGTGGTTATTTCCAGCCATGATATTGATCTCATCTATGAAGTCAGCGATGCGGTGTACGTTTTACGTCGCGGAGAAGTGCTGACGCACGGTACGCCGGGTGACGTGTTCGCCCGTACCGATCTTATTGAACAAGCCGGATTAACTCAGCCATGGCTGGTGAAATTGCACACCGAGCTGGGTTTCCCGCTGTGTAAAACAGAGGCTGAATTTTTTAGCTGTATGCGAAAGAACGCACTGAAGGAGGCGTCATGACGCAGGCAATAATGTTGCAGGGAACGGCATCTGATGTTGGCAAAAGCGTACTCGTCGCCGGGCTGTGTCGTATTTTTTATCAGGATGGATTGCGTACCGCGCCGTTCAAATCGCAGAACATGGCGTTGAACTCGGGCATCACGCCGGAGGGAAAGGAGATGGGGCGCGCGCAAATATTTCAGGCTGAGGCGGCAGGGATAACGCCGGATGTGCGCATGAACCCTGTGCTACTTAAACCGACCAGCGATCGTAAAGCTCAGGTCGTGTTGATGGGCAAAGTGGCAACTGATATGGATGCGGTCAGTTACCACGAGTACAAACCGCGGCTGCGTGAACAGATTATTTCAGTTTATAACAGTTTGGCACAGGAGTTCGATGTTGTCGTGCTGGAAGGAGCGGGAAGCCCGGCAGAAATCAACCTGCGCGATCGCGATATCGTGAATATGGGGATGGCGGAGATGGCGCGCTGCCCGGTCGTCCTGGTGGCGGATATCGATCGTGGTGGGGTGTTTGCCTCCATTTACGGCACACTGGCGCTGTTGCACGACCATGAGCGCGCCAGAGTCAAAGGGGTCATCATCAACAAGTTTCGCGGTGATGTGGCGTTGTTGTACTCCGGCATTGAACAAATTGAGGCGCTGACCGGCGTTCCGGTGTTGGGCGTGATGCCATGGCTGGATGTGGACCTCGAAGATGAGGATGGCGTCGCACTGCAAAAAGGGAAGTACGTACGCACGGATAAGCGAGATATTGAGATAGCCGTAGTCCAACTGCCACATATCTCTAACTTTACTGACTTCAACGCGCTTGCTGCTCAACCGGATGTTCGTGTGCGCTATGTGCGCCACCCGGAGGAGCTGGCGGGAGCCGATCTGGTGATTCTGCCGGGCAGTAAAAATACGCTGGGCGATCTGGTCTGGTTACGTGAAAGCGGTATAGCCCACGGCGTGTTGCAATTACACCGTCAGCGTGTACCGGTAATCGGAATTTGCGGTGGCTATCAGATGCTCGGAGACACCATCATTGATGATGTGGAGTCAGGACTCGGCACGCTGCCGGGGCTCGGACTGCTGAATATCGTGACCCATTTTGCCCAACATAAAACGACGACCCAGGTGGCAGGGGTGATGTCTTCCACACTGCCTGACTGGCTGGCGGGTGTGGCGAAGTTATCCGTACGCGGCTATGAAATTCATATGGGTGAAACGCAATTAACAGATGACTGCCAGCCCGTCATGACACTGCATAAAAACGGTGGTGTTATGGCTGACGGTGCGGTGAGCTCTGACGGACTGGTATTGGGTACCTATCTGCACGGTCTGTTTGACAGTGATGAATTCACCCGTGCGTTGGTCAACGGCCTGCGTGAACGCAAAGGGTTAACCGCGCTGGATTCCACCTTCCAATACGCGCAATATAAATCGCAGCAGTTTGATCTGCTGGCGGATGCGATGCGGCAACACATCGATATTGAGAAAATTTATACCATCATGCATCAGCACCGGGAGTCCGTATGATGATTCTGGTGACGGGCGGTGCCCGTAGCGGCAAAAGTCGACATGCGGAAGCGTTGATTGCTGATTCCCCGCAGGTGCTGTATATCGCCACATCGCAGATTTTTGATGAGGAGATGGCAGCACGGATTCAGCACCATCGCGATGGGCGTCCCGCGCACTGGCGTACTGCTGAGCGTTGGCAACATCTTGATGAGCTGATCACGGCGGCGAACAATCCGCATGAGGCGATTTTGCTGGAATGCATCACCACGATGGTGACCAATCTGCTGTTTGCTTTGGGTGGCGATAGCAATCCTGACGGCTGGGATTACGCGGCGATGGAACACGCCATTGAAGAGGAGATCCGTACGCTGATTGAGGCCTGTCAGCGCTGTCCGGCAACGGTCGTTTTAGTGACAAACGAAGTGGGGATGGGGATCGTTCCGGAGAACCGTCTGGCTCGGCATTTTCGCGATATTGCCGGACGTGTTAACCAACGCCTGGCGGCGGCAGCTGATGAGGTCTGGCTGGTGGTATCAGGAATTGGAGTCAAAATTAAATGAGTAAGTTGTTCTGGGCAATGCTCTCTTTTATCAGTCGTTTGCCCGTTCCAACGCGTTGGTCGCAAGGTCTGGATTTCGAGCATTATTCACGCGGCATCGTTATGTTCCCCCTTATAGGTGTTGTACTGGGTGGGCTGACGGGACTGGTCTTTATGGTGCTGCAATCCTGGTGTGGTATTCCTCTGGCCGCCCTGTTTGCTGTGCTGGCACTGGCGCTGCTGACTGGCGGTTTTCACCTTGATGGACTGGCGGATACCTGTGACGGCATTTTTTCTGCACGTCGACGCGAACGGATGCTGGAAATCATGCGCGACAGTCGACTCGGGACCCATGGCGGGCTGGCACTGATCTTTGTGCTACTGGCCAAAGTGTTGGTGGTGAGCGAACTGGCGCTGCGCGGAACACCGATGCTGGCAGCACTGGCTGCAGCCTGCGTCGCTGGGCGGGGTACCGCTGTTTTGCTGATGTATCGACACCGTTATGCCCGCGAAGAAGGGCTGGGAAATGTCTTTATTGGCAAAGTTACCGGACGACAGACATGTGTCACGTTGGGGCTCACGGCGATCCTTGCGGCCGTCCTGCTTCCTGGCATGCGCGGTGTGGCAGCACTGGTCGTTACGTTGGTGGCGATCTTCATTCTTGGGCAGTTATTAAAACGCACGTTAGGTGGGCAAACCGGCGATACGCTGGGTGCGGCCATTGAACTTGGCGAGTTGGTTTTCCTGCTGGCTCTTCTTTGAGTCAGTCAACATACTGGAACCCTTATGCAGACTTTATCCTCTTTACTTCACGCGATCCCTTCACCCGATAGCGCTGCAATGCTGCGCGCGCAGCAACATATTGATGGCCTGCTTAAGCCGCCGGGAAGTCTTGGGCGACTCGAATCTCTCGCTGTGCAACTGGCCGGTATGCCAGGCCTGAAAGGCGTGCCACATGTTGGGGGGAAAGCGATGCTGGTGATGTGCGCCGACCACGGCGTGTGGGATGAAGGTGTTGCTGTTTCGCCTAAGATCGTTACGGCGATTCAGGCGGACAATATGACGCGCGGAACGACCGGCGTCTGCGTGTTGGCCGCTCAGGCTGGCGCAAAGGTGCATGTGATTGATGTGGGAATTGACGCCGAACTCATTCCTGGCGTAGTGAACATGCGCGTAGCGCGCGGTTGCGGCAATATTGCGCAAGGGCCGGCAATGCGTCGCTCACAGGCCGAAGAGCTACTGCTGGAAGTGATTCGGTATACCCGAGAGCTGGCGAATGATGGTGTCACGTTGTTTGGCGTCGGTGAGCTTGGCATGGCAAACACCACTCCTGCGGCGGCGATTGTCAGTGTGTTAACCGGTAGCGATGCAGAGGATGTGGTGGGTATTGGTGCTAACCTTCCGCTCTCGAGGGTAGGAAATAAGGTCGATGTTGTTCGCCGGGCCATTGCCGTCAACCAGCCGGACAGCCGTGATGGTATTGATGTGCTGGCAAAAGTGGGTGGGTTTGATCTTGTCGGTATGGCGGGGGTGATGTTGGGGGCGGCGTCTTGTGGTCTGCCGGTCATCCTGGATGGTTTTCTGTCTTATTCAGCGGCACTGGCTGCTTGTCAGATAGCGCCGGAGATTAAACCTTATCTGATCCCGTCGCATTTCTCCGCCGAGAAGGGCGCTCGTACTGCACTGGCGCACCTGGAACTGGAGCCGTATCTCAACATGGGAATGCGTTTAGGCGAAGGCAGTGGTGCCGCGCTGGCGATGCCCATTGTTGAAGCAGCCTGCGCGATGTATAGCAATATGGGGCAGTTAGCTGCCAGTAATATTGTATTACCGGATGGCAAAGAAGCGTAGCCGCTCACGACCCCGCTTTATGGCGGGGCTTTTTATGTGCATTCTCGTCGTAACCCCCTAAAACAGATAAAAAAGCTATACTTAACGGATATCTGTTGCGACGAAGGAAAGGAAAAAGATGCGTCGTGTAAAACTGCTGTGTGCTCTTGTTATGCTGCTCGCGAGTCAGGGATCGCAGGCGGTGAGCTACCCCTTGCCTCCTGAGGGCAGCCGCCTGGTCGGAAGCCCTCTGACGATAACGATTCCCGCTGGTAACACGCAGCCCCTGGAGGCTTTTGCCGCACAGTATGGACAGGGATTGAGCAATATGCTCGAAGCCAATCCTGGTGTGGATGTATTTCTGCCGAAGCCGGGCTCCACACTGGTGGTGCCACAACAATTGATATTGCCTGATACCATACGCGAAGGCATCGTTATCAACGTCGCAGAAATGCGGCTGTATTATTACCCTGAGGGTGCTAATACGGTAGAGGTGTTACCTATTGGTATTGGGCAGGCCGGGAGGGAAACTCCGCGCAACTGGGTCACGGCGGTCGAACGTAAACAGGAAGCACCAAGCTGGACGCCCACGGCAAATACCCGACGGGAGTATGCTGCTCGTGGGGAAAGCTTACCGGCATTTGTGCCTGCCGGGCCAGACAATCCGATGGGACTGTACGCGATCTATATCGGCAGGTTGTACGCCATTCATGGTACTAACGCCAACTTCGGTATTGGGTTACGCGTGAGCCAGGGCTGCATCCGTCTGCGTAATGACGACATCAAATACCTGTTTGATACTGTGCCGGTTGGCACGCGTGTTCAGATTATTGACCGACCGGTAAAATTCAGCACTGAGCCAGACGGTAGCCATTGGGTTGAAGTTCATGAACCGCTGTCCCGCAATCGCTCCGAATATGAATCTGACAGAAAGGTTCCGCTGCCCGTCACCCCCGTTTTGCGTACATTTATCAGCGGGAATGACGTGGATGTAAATCGTGGGAATCAGGCACTGGAACGCCGTTCCGGGATGCCGGTAAATATCAGTCTGATGCAGACACATTAGCGATGTCACTACGCGGCTCTTTCTTAGCCCTGGCTATGGTGGGCCGCCTTTTTAACCTGATACTGACCCATTTTCACAAAACCGATATGGTCCGCCATCAACTGAGCTTCGTGCTCGCTGTGGGTAACCAACAGAGCGGTCTGGCCGGCAGCCCGTAAAATATCCCGAACCTCATTACCAAGGCGCTCGCGTGTGCGCTTATCCAGGCTGGAGAAGGGCTCATCCAGCAGTAAAATTTCTGGGTGTGGTGCCAGCGCGCGGGCTAATGCGATGCGCTGCTGCTGCCCGCCAGAAAGCTCATGAGGGTAATGGTTAGCATGACTGTGCAATTCCACCATTTTCAACAGCTCCGTCACTCTGGCCTGTTGCGCTTCACGTGGCATACGCCGTAAACCGAAGGCAACGTTTTGCTGTGCTGTCAGATGGGGAAATAAGGCGTATTCCTGAAAGACCATGCCGACATGACGTTTTTCCGGCGGCAAATGAACGCCGGGGCCAGCGATACGCCGCTCTGAGACATAGATCTCTCCACACTGCAGTCGTTCAAAACCGGCAACTGCACGCAATACCGTTGTTTTCCCACAGCCTGAAGCGCCAAGCAGGCAGGCAATCTCCCCTTTGCGTACCGACATTGAGAATCCGTTCAGAACCGGTTGCAGGCTGTTGCCGTAGGCAACGTGCACGTCCTGGAGTCGTAATGCGATTTCTGACATTGTTGCTCTCTTAACCACGGCGAGTCATCTGGTGACGCACCAACAATATAACGGGCAGTGTACCTGCTAAAACAATCAGGAGCGCGGCGATTGCGCCTTCTTCATAGGTTCCACGGGCGGCTTCTGCATACAGCAGGGTGGCCAGCGTTTCGAAATTTACCGGGCGCAGCAGCAGCGTTGTTGGCAGCTCTTTCATCGCATCGGCAAACACCAGCAATGCGCTGCTCACTAATGCCGGACGCAGTAACGGAAAATGAACGCGGGCAAATGTTCCGGCACCGTTTTCGCCGAGCAGGCGTGAAGCCTGTTCGAGTGACGGCGGGATGCGCCCCAGACCGGAGTCCAGCGCACCGATGGCAATTGCCTGGAAGCGCATCGCGCAGCAAATGACCAACAAAATACCAGCAGACATCAGCGGTAACCCACGAATATCGAGTAAGTCGGCCAGCCAACGATCGACAGCCATCGCTGGAGGCAAAAAACCAATCGCCAGAATCGTTCCGGGAACGGCATAGCCGAGGGAGGCCAGACGCATCACGCCACGACGAAAGCCTGGCATCGCGTTGTCTGCAGCGCTATGGCGTGCGCTCCAGGCCACCAGCAAGCTGACGCAAATCACCACCAGCGTGGTGCCTGCTGCCAGCAAGAGCGTATTTTGTAATGCTGAAAGCAACGAGGCAGACAGTGGGCTCGTGTCCCCTAAGCGTTTGGCACTTTCCCACATCAAAAAGAGAACCGGGGCCACAAAGCCCAATATAACGGGTAGCGAAATGACCGCGCCGAGTAGCCAGCCACGCCAGCCGTGCACACGAGTGGGTTGGATTTCCCGCAGGCTGCGGCTGCTGAATCCTTGCTTTCTGCGCCCGTAAAATTCCAGCGTCAGAATGAAGAAGATAAACATCAGCATCATGCAGGCGATTTGTGCGGCGGCGGATAAATCAGAACGAGAGATCCATGTGGTGTAGACGGTAACGGTTAACGTTTGTACGCCGAGGAATTCCGATGCACCAATATCGTTGAGCGTTTCCAGAAGTGCCAGGCTGATGCCGACAGCCAGTGCCGGGCGCGCCATCGGCAGGGCGACACGGAAGAACGTCCCGGCAGCACTGCATCCCAGTGTACGGGCAGCCTCCAGTAAATGGGCCGGCTGACTGATAAAGGTGGCTCGGGTCGTCAGATAGACGTAAGGATAGAGCACTAAACCGAGCAAAATAATCGCTCCGGAAAGCGAACGCAAATCCGGTAGCCGGAACTGTCGTGGACTGTCAAAGCCCAGCAGGAAGCGGATAAAGGTTTGCAGAGGGCCGATCGGATGCAGCAGATCGAGCCAGGCAAAGGCGACGATGTAGGTTGGCATCGCCAGCGGCAGCAGCAACGCCCAACTGAGGATCTTACGGCCAGGAAAGTCCCATGCTGTGACGGCCCAGGCGCTGCCTACGCCAATCACGCCCACCAACACGGCAACACCGGCTAACAGCAGCACGGTGTTTTTTAATGCTGCAGGTAGCACAAACGTAATGAGATTGTCCCAGTGCGATAAATCCGACTGGGTAGCTTGCCAGATAAGTGCAATGATGGGAGTCAGGACGCCAAGCGCAATGCAAAGTGCCCCAAGGTGCAACGGCGTTAATAATGACTGCGGCCCGGAAATCAGGCCGCGTAACGTCGGAAACTGCAGAAGTTTATTGATCGAATCCAACTTTATCTACCAGCAGACTTGCTTGTTTACGGTATTTCACGATTTCGGTTAACGGAATTTTATCGACGTCGATCTCACCAATTGTGGCGTTGATCACTGGGTCGAGAGTGACACCTTTCAATACCGGGTATTCGAAGTTCGCTTTCGCGTACTGCTGCTGGGCAGGTGCGGAAACCAGATATTCCATCAGCTTAACGGCATCGGCTTTATTGGGGGCATAGCGTGCTACTGCAGCGCCGCTGATATTGACGTGCGTGCCGCCATTTTCAAAGGTTGGCTTGACGACTTTAATTGCATCGCCCCATTGGCGTGCATCGCTGCCTTCTTTGGCGTTTTTCATATGGCCGACGTAATAGGAGTTCGCCAGGCCAATATCGCAAATACCCCCGAGGATATCGCGGGCAACGTCACGGTCGCCGCCAGTCGCTTTACGTGCCAGATTCGCTTTCACGCCACGCAGCCATTCTTCCGTTTTTGCTTCGCCGTGATGCGCGATCATGGCGGCAATCAATGCCGTGTTATACGGGTGTTGTCCGGCACGGATGCAGACTTTACCTTTGTACTCAGGGTTGGCGAGTTGCTCGTAATGCCAGTTATCGATTGGCATTGACTTCTCGGCGTACAACACACGCGCACGCATTGACAGCGCAAACCACTGGTTATCTGCACCGCGGAGATTGGCCGGAATAGCCGCTTTCAGTGCTTCTGACTCTACGGGTTGTGTCACACCCGCTTCGACTAAATCAATAAGGTTCCCGGCGTCAACGGTCATCAGCAGGTCGGCAGGGGAGTTTTTACCTTCCGCTTTAACACGCTCAAGCATGCCGTCCTTGATATAGACCGTGCTGACTTTTATACCGCTGGCTTTAGTCCAGCTATCAAGCAGGGGCTGAATCAGGCCCGGTTCACGAGTGGTATACAGCGTTAACGTATCCTGGGCGAAAGCCGGCAGGCTGACAGAGAGGACCAGAGCAGAAGCAAGCGTGATACGGCGCAGTCCAGCGCGAGGCAGAGCATTCATCGTTTATATCCCGGCGTAATTGGAACGTACAGTGACCCGAGCAGGGGCTCATTTTTTGCCTGCGTACAATAAATGATAATCACTAGCAATTACAATCATTGCAAAGTGTAAACAATTTGCATTTACATAACTTTAATCAACGGTGTGAAGTTGCCTGTCCCTGTTATGGATAAAATTTTTAACATCCATGAATACACTGGGTTGCCGTCCGCCTGGCGTTACCAGGCGCAATCGCTTAAGCCTGTGTAATAAACGAGACAAAGCGATTAAGTACCCGGCTGACTTCGCGGCTTTTTAGCCATATCATCATGGTGTTCACTTTACCTATCTGTGGCGTAATCGTATGACTTCGGATAGGGAAGTTATTTTCATACTGTCTGACAACACTCTCCGGCAACAGCGCAATCCCCATTCCGGCACTCACGCAACCAAGGATCGCCTGAAAAGAGCCAAATTCCAGAGGATCGGCGTAATCGACCCCCTGTAGGCGCAGCCATTCCCCCAGGCGGGAGCGATAGTTGCACCCTTTAACAAAGACCAGCGGCCTTGTCACCCGGAGATCTGCGCCTGTAATGACATTCTGGTGCTCTGCCGCTGTTACCAGTACCAGTGTTTCCTGACATAACACGTGTGATTGCAGGGGTGAATTTTCCATATGCAGTCCCTGATGATCGGCAACGAATGCGATTTCCAGTTCATTGTTCAGAATGTGTTGCACCAGCGCCTCAGTAGGGGAGGTTTTCAGGTTTAACTCAATGGAAGGCATTTCGCGGTGGAAATTCGCCAGTATCGAAGGGAGACGTACCGCTGCGGTCGTTTCCATTGCACCAATACGCAATGGCCCCGCCACTTTTGTTCCCAGCATGGACAATTCCGCTTCCTCTAACAACGCCAGAATTTTGTTGGCGTAGCGCAGTAGCAGCTCGCCCTCAGGAGTAATGTAGAGTCGATTTTTCTCGCGCACAAACAGAGAGACATCAAGGCTGGCTTCCAGCTGTTTAAGGCGGGTTGTGACATTCGAAGAAACGCAATGCAGACTGCGTGCAGCAGCGGATATGGAGCCCGTTTCCGCAACCGTTTTAAACAAGTTCAGAGAGGTACTGTTCATAGAAGCATCACTCAAAGTGAATGTTTTCGTTATTTTTATTAACTTTTTATCATCATTTCCTTGTGTAAGATAACAATCAAACTTAATTCGTCTTTTGAGGCCAAAATATGGATCTCGATCACAGTGCTGTTGGCCTCCGTCAGTTGAGTACGGCTGTATTTGGTATGATCGTCTTGACCTTAGGAATGGGCATTGGGCGCTTTTTATACACACCTATGCTCCCGGTTATGCTTCATGAAGGACTGTTTACCTTTTCACAATTATCTCTAATTGCCAGCGCCAACTATGCTGGTTATCTTGTCGGCAGCCTCCTTTTTTCTTTTGGTATTTTTAGCGCTGTCAATAAGTTAAGAGTGTTGTTACTGGTCTCAGCACTACTTACCGTCATGCTGATTTTTTTGATGGCAAAAGTGACCCAGCCAGAAATTATTTTGTTAATCAGGTTTCTCGCGGGTGTGGCAAGCGCGGGAATGATGATATTTGGTTCAATGCTGGTCCTTCAGCATACCCATCATCCTTTTGTTATCGCCTCTTTGTTTTCGGGCGTAGGAGTGGGCATTTTTATCGGCAATGAATATGTCATTGCCGGCGTATTCTACGCTTTAAATTCACGTGTGTTGTGGATTGGCGCAGCCATAATTTCAGCGATACTTTTCGTCATACTGACGATGCTATTGCCGAAAGATAATCATATGATCTCCCCAGTAAAAGCTGCCGTAGGCGTGGAGTCGGATATCCAGTGGTGGAATTTAGCCGTACTGTATGGACTGGCGGGGTTCGGCTATATCATTGTCGCCACGTATTTGCCGTTAATGGCCCGGGGGGGTGGCAACACTTTTTTAGCCGACCATATCTGGTCTATTGTCGGTCTTGCCATTATTCCCGGCTGCTATGGTTGGCTATGGGCCGCCCGCAAATGGAATATATTATTCTGCCTGAGCGCTAACTTAATTGTGCAAGCGAGTTGTGTAGTCATGGCCATATTTATTAACTCGCCACTGCTGTTAACCATTAGCTGCATTGGATTTGGTGGCACATTTATGGGTACAAGCTCGTTAGTCATGCCGCTGGCTAGAAAAATAAGCGCGCCCAAAAAGATTAATCTCCTCGGTCTCGTTACGCTGACATATGGGATAGGGCAAATCCTCGGCCCATTAGTTGTCAGTGTCTTTCAGAGTAATAAAAATGGAATGACCTATTCCATATTGTTGGGTGCCGTCTCGTTATTTATCGCAGCAGCGATTAGTTATTTACAATACAACAAAGCTAAATATTCTGGTTGTTCTGGGAAATAATGACAATCGTTATATTTCAGCTAGTTTTCTTAATAGTTCCTCCGGCAGAACTCGTTTTCAAAAACATTATGACTTTGTTCTGCTGTTTAATGTGCGTGCTGTTCTGTCTGTGCGCATTTCCCATAATTATCTGATTTGCAGGAGTTTTTATGCCCTACGTAAATATTAAGATCACCAAAGAAGGTGCTACCGATAAACAAAAGAAACAGCTGATGGAAGGTGTTACTCAGCTACTGGTGGATGTGCTTAACAAAAATCCCAAGACAACGATTGTGGTTATTGACGAAGTCGAAACCGATAACTGGGGGATTGGTGGCGTACCGGTGACCGAATTGCGTAAAAAAGCCAGTAAAGAGTGAATCTGATGGCGGGGAGCGTGGGTTCCTCGCCCGATATCAGTTTGTGATTGAACAATCGGCCTGGAGAGGGCGTCGATGAGAGTATTGGCAGGTATTATCCTCTGTTTCTTGTCGGGCAAGGGGTCACTTTCTGTCATGTTCCACTGAGTATGATGTTTGGTGCCCTCTTTACCGTAATTATACTTTAGCGGGTTGGGCGCTCTGTAGTTATTATTCGGAATCACCTTAATTTCATCATACAAATTGTATGTTAACATTCCCTTAAAAATTCTATGGACTTATCCTGCAGCCATAACTTGGTTAAGTAATAGTTAAATTTATTTCCAGTATGTTTCATGCTATTGCATGTGCCTTATTTTATATGGTGCAGCTAGCGGAAATAGCTCTCAGTCTCATGGGATATTAGTGAATGCGTCCCTTTACAGGGAGCACCGATGATATCAAAACAATAGTTAAAAACAGCACTATAACTTCCCTGGACGATGGAGCTTATCTTGTTGGTGGTTATACCCAATTTGATAGCTCTAAATTTCTATTATGACGTTGTATCAGGTGCTAATTAACGTCAACTTTTTACATCAACCCCATCAATTCAGTGTGAGTCAATCAATGTGAACATGTCAAAAACAATTGTGACACCAGGGATTCGTCGCCAGATCTGGTTCAACATCACCATGCAGGCAGCCTTTCCCCTGGCGGTGGCATTCGCCCCGGTGATGGCCGGAGCCGGCGAACAGCATTTCCTGCAGCAGCCGGCGCCGTTGTCTGCGCAGCGCAAGCAAGTCTACACACTGGGCGCCGGTGAGAGCGTTGCCTCTGTCGCAAAAAAATATAACCTGACCGTTGCGCAACTGCGTAATTTCAACCAGTTCCGCACATTCTCACATGGTTTTGACCACCTGCAGCAGGGCGATGAGCTTGACGTCCCGGTGATACCCCTGCCGGAAGTGCGCTGGGGGAATGACGCTTCCGTTGCTGATGCGGCAGAACATAATAATGATGAACAGACGCAGAAAGTTGCCGGGTATGCTTCGCAGGCAGGGAACTTTTTGAGTTCAGGCGCAAGTGGGGATGCCGCTGCGTCCATGGCCCGCGGTATGGCTACGGGAGAGGCGGGAGGGGCTCTTCAGCAATGGCTGAGCCGTTTTGGTACCGCCCGCGTCCAGTTGGATGCGGATGAACACTTCTCTCTTAAGAACTCTCAGTTTGATCTGCTTCTTCCTTTGTATGAACAGCAGGATCGCATTGTCTTCACTCAGGGCAGCCTGCACCGGACTGACAGCAGAACTCAGGCCAATCTTGGGGCTGGCATCCGCCACTTTTACGATTCCTGGATGTTCGGTGCCAATAGCTTTGTTGACTACGATCTGTCACGGGACCATGCGCGGGCCGGGGCTGGTCTGGAGTACTGGCGTGACTTCCTCAAGCTGGGATTTAATGGCTATACCCACCTGACGGGCTGGAAGGATTCTCCGGACCTGGATAATTATCAGGAACGCCCGGCTAACGGCTGGGACATACGTGCTCAGGCCTGGTTGCCTTCACTGCCTCAGTTAGGCGGTAAACTGACGTACGAGCAGTACTACGGAAATGAAGTGGCTCTCTTCGGGGTGGACAACCGCCAGAAGAACCCTCATGCCATCACTGCCGGGGTTAACTATACCCCGGTACCACTGATTACCCTGGGGGCGGAACAGCGTCAGGGAGAGTCAGGAAAAAATGACACGCGGCTAACACTGGATATGAACTACCAGCTTGGCGTGCCATGGCGCAGCCAGTTGAACCCGGACGCGGTGGCGGCGATGCGCAGTCTCATCGGCAGCCGATATGACCTGGTTGAACGCAATAATAATATTGTACTGGAATATCGCAAGAAAGAGGTACTCCGGCTGCATACGGCAGACTTGATTACGGGTAAAGCGGGCGAGCAGAAGTCACTTCAGGTGTCGGTAACCAGTACATATGGATTGTCCCGTATTGACTGGGATGCTCCAGCTCTCAACGCAGCCGGCGGAAAAATAGTACAGAACGGAAGCGAGTATGCGGTGGTGCTGCCGCCGTACCTGTCGGCCGCTCAGGCGGTGAACACCTATACCGTTAGTGGCATAGCGGTG
This sequence comes from Citrobacter sp. U14242, assembly GCF_046555775.1. NCBI lineage: Bacteria > Pseudomonadati > Pseudomonadota > Gammaproteobacteria > Enterobacterales > Enterobacteriaceae > Citrobacter > Citrobacter sp. U14242. Next base: position 14,188 of record NZ_JBKGLW010000010.1, on the reverse strand, counting down.
GACACAAAGGGCAACCGTTCTGACCGGAGCGATACCCAGGTGACGGTGCAGGCGTCAGAAGTGAACAAACAGACCTACACCTTCACGCCGGTAAGCAGTGTGCTGCCGGCGGACGGAAAGAGCACACAGATACTGACCCTGACGCTCCTGGATGCGAATAATCAGGCGGTGGATATTGATGTGAAGGACATCAGCCTGAAAAATAGCGCCCTGAAAAGCGCCACTGTATCGGCACTGACCCGAAATTCCGCTGGGGTCTATACTGTCACCGTGACGGCGGGCACGGATGTTGAGAATATAACCCTTACGCCGACAGTCAGCGGCACCACGCTCACTTCAGCGGAGGTGACTATCAACAGTGACGCACCAGTACAGGCACAATCAGCCATCAGCACCGATAAAACCCGCTACGCGTCCGGCACGGATATGACGGTGACGGTCACGCTGAAAGATGCGGCCGGTAGTACAGTAACCGGAGCCACAGCATTACTGACGGCGGACACGGTGAAAGTAACCAACGCCACTCTCAGGGCTGGCAGTACCTGGAAGGATAATAACGACGGTACTTACAGTGCGACCTACACCGCCGGTATGGCCGGTGACAATCTGAAGGCAACAGTAAAACTTGCTGGCTGGAGCAATGCAGATGAATCACAGGTCTATGATATCTATCAGCAGATAGAAGCCCCTGGTACCATTGAAACCCAAATAAATCCTTATTCATACAGCGTAAATAAAGTAGAGGGGGACTTCCCGACAGTCGGTTTTATGGGGGCGACCTTTACTATTAAGCCTAAAAACAATGCCAATGCCTCGGACTATGTCTGGAGCACGGATACCTCCTGGGTCGCTGTTACAGATGGTGTGGTAGAACTTCACAATCTTAGTGCTCAAAGTAAAGGAGACAAAGTGACCATTACGGGGAAGCCAAAGACGAATATAGGTAATATTATTGAGTATTCGTTTACCCTCAAAAGCTGGTTTATTTTTCACCACGACCTGCTGCGTTGGGCAGATGCAAGCGCAGCCTGCAACAGCGAATCTGGGAACTATAATCTGTCTACGGTGCAGCAGTTAAATGGTAGCGCATCACAAGGCTCCGGCACCCGCGGAACCTTAGGTGGATTGTGGAGCGAATGGGGGAATCCTGGTAAATACAATTCAGTAAACAATAATATCGCAGATTCCTGGTCTTCAGACCAGGCAGGCAGCGGCAGCCACTATGGCGTTTATATGTTGGATGGTAAAATTGGACCCGCTAATGATGACGTCCGCTATAAAGGCGCTTTCGTATGTCATACAGCACTTTAATTCCTAATACTTTGACGGTTGGCGTTCAGGCGTAAATCGCTATTTCAAAAGGTGGCCATCAATTTGGCCACTAAATTTATTCAGATGGGTAAACGTGCTGTGAACCGATCTTCTAATAGTCTTTTGGAACGTTAGTATCGGTTATCTCTGCAGCTATTTTGCTGTTGAGGAAAGAAATCGATGCAGCAACGAAAACGCTAAACAGTCAATAGCAGACGAGGAGTTAAGCCCCAATATAATGAAATAGATCCCGGATTAGGGGCGTCAATTGATAGTTCTGAGCTATTTTTTACTGCACTGATGGCCTGGCAATACCCTGAATTGTCGACTGACAAGGAGGCTGACACCTTCCAGAGGGACTGCTGGTTTAATTTACCAGACGTCCACGTTGAAACGAATAAACTAATGAACGATTTAATCATGGGGTTCACCCAATCTGAAAAATAAGGACGGAAATTGTTTATGAAATCTAACGTAAAAACATCTTCGCCAGCATTTAATATCATGTCCTGGATGGCACTGGTCGGTGGTATTCTGGTGTATCTGATTGGGCTGTGGCGTTCAGATATGATGCTGAATGAAAAAGGCTATTATTTTGCGGTCATGCTGCTGGGTGTATTCTCTTCCATTTCGTTGCAGAAAACAGTGCGGGATCGTATAGAAGGGATCCTGACGAGCCAGATTTATTATGTTTCCTGCGTGGCTTCCTTCGTCATCTCCATTATTTTGTTGGCAATAGGTCTATGGAATGCGGATTTATTACCCAGTGAAAAAGGATTTTATGCGATCGCTTATTTTCTGTGCCTGTTTGGCGCAATCGCCGTACAGAAAAACGTCCGTGATAATCAATGTGAGTCAGATGGGATTTCTTACAGCGTCTTGAGTACAAAAGACACTATCGAGGAAGAGTAATGAGAATGCGTGCAGGTATAACTGCACGCCATTAAACTGATGGTGATGTCATCTGACGTCATAGCTACCATCGTTAAAACGTGCAGAAATGAAATTTTGCTACATCTTATCAATGGCAATGAATATTGAAATGTCAGATAGTGGATTTTTTACTGATAAATGGACTGTCAAATAAAAATATGACTCTTTACGATATTAAACCGGTACTGATTAGCTATGCCATTCCGGTTGAAGGCCACTGGCGGGGCGGAGCATACCACATTGCTTCATTTTGCTGTGGCCTGCTACGGCAGTATTGATGGTAGCAGCGGGCTATGCCGGACTTGGCGTGTCGGTGTTCCAGAAAAATAACCACGGCGATGTATCCCTCTCAGCCCGTTGGCTGCTGTTCCCCTATTTAACCGGGGCATGACTTGCCAAAAAATGGTTTTCCAGACGAATATCGCTGAGCAACGTTATTTATGACGGCGTGGCACTGGGCCGCTTTCCGGATTGAACCGTGGCGCAGGATGCAGTCCTCGATCTGACGGCTGAATTTCATAAAGGCCGCTGCAAAGCAGGGCATTGAGAAGCTTACCCGCTGATGGATTTGGTGGCGCCGGATGTACGGGATATCCGCCAGGCCGTGATGAAGCTCAGCCGGATGCAGCAAGGACATGAAAGTGTACTTGTATGCTGTGCTTTAAGTGTATCCCGCAGTACAACGGTCGAGGCTGCCCTCGCACTCAGGGCGTTTTCCCCATTTATTGGTTGAATGACAATAATACCCAAAGTGATGAAGCGGTAAATGTGAAACGAGCTTATTACTGTATACGCAGTGTTTGCCACCGGAGGTTTATCCTCCGGTGAATATTGTTAATGGGATTTTTATTTACCGCAAAGAAATTGAAAGAATGCCGAACACTATAAAGCGGTGGCGTATTTCCCGCGGTGATGTGACCTTTTTGTGCAATAGATTAACCGGGTTTTCTACACTCTCATTCTTTTATATATAGTTCATGTAAATCAATAAACAACTATTTTATTAAATGTGGAGACTGCTTTTATCTTATTACAAATAAACTGAGAATACCTACGCCAAGCGCACTGTAGAAACATAATCCGTATAAATTATCAGGAATATTGATCCATCGACGAATGATTCCTAAAACGACCACCATCAGTACTGCTGGGTATATAGCGTTCAATACAGGAATCGCCAGTGTTGTCAGAGAATTTAATCCAAGAATAGCAATTGCTGCTGAAGATATAAGCGATATCGCAACAAAGACGCTGTAAGGTATACCCGTATTCTGGCTGAAAAATTGTGCTGTGCCGCTCGTCAGACCAATCGCTGTCACAAGGCAGGCCAGAGTGATAATGGCTGCCAACAATTCCCGGCCATATGTTCCAAATACGATCTCAACATATGCACTCATAATTTGCATACCGTTTGTTGCACCCGTCTCTGGTGTATGTGCTCCCATTGATATGTAGCAGATATAAATTAGAGTCAGACCGGTCGCAGCGATAAATGCTGATGAAGCCGAATATCGGAAAATGTCTTTAGTCTGCGTCACGCTACGTTGCTTAAGTGTGTGTGAGATAATCGCCCCAAAACAAAGCGCGCTGATCACGTCTAATGTTTGATAGCCATTTACAAAACCTGCTTTGAACGCCTGTTTTTCATATATGGTCGTCGCCGTAGTGATCTCACCGATAGGGTGAAACCATGCGCAGATACCAATGAAAATCAACACGCTAATTTTGACCGGCGACAGGATGAAACCAACCACCTCAAGTAACTTACCGGGTCTGGACAAAATAGCACCTGCCAGACCAAAAAAAACGACAGAAAAAATAAGTTTTTTCCACCATATATCGGCGGTTCCATTCGTTATCACTTCGTAACTAATGGTAGCTGTGCGCGGAGTGCCAAATAACATACCAAGAGTCAAAAAACAAATTCCGATAAATACAAAGCTGGCCCATTTCCCTAATGGTCTGGTGAGCTCATTGATATTACCTTTATTAATCGCCAGCGACAGAATTGCTAAGGCAGGAAATAACACTGCTGTAATGATAAAACCAAAACCAGCGTTGAAAGAGTTTGTGCCAGCTTGCAAACCAACTAACGGTGGGAATATGATGTTTCCGGCACCAAGAAAAAGAGCCAGTGTCATTCCGCCAAGTGCCATTATTTCTGGAAAAGATAGTTTTGTGTTTGCTGTCATTTATAAATTCGCATTTATGATATTGCCATCTTTATTGATTATGCGATCAATATCAATGGAGGGATGAATGTTATTATTTGGGCATGAGTAATGGTGAATATTCTCACCATTACATATCAAGGCTGTAATATTACAACTGAAACATTCCTTCAATCATCAGGCGGGCGGTACCGTATAATTCTACACGCTGATTATCGCCTACAACGCAACGCAATGTGCCCTTCCTCGCGCCGCCTTGTTGCGCCGTCAGTTCTGTTTTGCCTAACCGTGATGCCCAAAACGGGGCAAGAAACGTATGTGCTGATCCAGTAACGGGATCTTCATTTACGCCGACTTGCGGTCCAAACCAGCGAGAGACAAAATCAAACTCTTCATCCCCGGCAGTGACAATGACGCCACGGGTGTCAAATAAAGCCAATTTATTGAAGTCCGGCGTTAATTTATCAATGATTGCTTTATCGTCCACCAACACAATCAGATCGTCTGATTGCCATACGCTAATCACACCGGTGGTGATCCCGAGTGCTTCAAGTAACCCTGCAGGTGCTTCAATTTCTGTGGCAGACTTTGCCGGAAAGTCCATGCAATATTCACTACCCTGCTGAGTCACAGTAAGAATGCCACTGCGCGTATGGAAACGAATAGATTTGCCAGGATGATTTAGTTTATTGAACATTACCCATGATGTTGCCAGCGTTGCGTGACCGCATAAATCAACTTCTGTCGCCGGTGTGAACCAGCGAAGATGATACCCATCTTCAACAGGTACGAAAAACGCGGTTTCTGAGAGATTATTTTCTGTGGCGATCGATTGCAAAATATCATCATCCAGCCATGCCGTCAGTGGGCATACAGCAGCGGGATTGCCGCCAAAGGGTAGCGATGTGAAAGCATCTACCTGGTAAAAGGGCAGGCTGGTTGTCAAATTATTTATCATTGATTTTGTCCAGATAGTTATAGATTGTATATCGCGTTACGCCTAATGCTTTTGCTACATGGTTAACGCTGCCTTTAATTTTAAAAAATCCCATTGCATGTATTTCAGATACAACCCGCTTTCTAAAATCGGTTTTGCTTTCTGAGCCTGTTGGTCGATATTGAGCAAGGACTTCGTCCAGTGACTTATCTTGAATATCTCTGGGGATACTGTCAGTGCTTTCTGTCTCGACAGGTGTTGGCAGAAGGTAATCAAGCTCGCGCTTTAACCGTACCACTGCTTCAATATCAACATTTATACAAAAGGCCACCAGGGGACTACCTGATTGACTGTAGTAAATGGTTGATGCGCTATTCAGCTTTGTTCCTGCGATCGTTGTTGTTGTGTATCCACTGAATACACGGGTTTGGACGGGCTGCGAAGTATCGAGTAGCCCTAAAAAGCCCGCGTCATCATCCGGTCCTGATAACAGGGCATCTCCAACTTTCCGACCACTTATATGCCCGTTGACAATACTGATAACTGATTTTTCCGGTTGTGTAAGATCGTGCAATACGGCTTCAGTATTGGAGGGGAGAGTTGTGCGCAGAGCTTCCAGTGAAGCGCTCAGTACAGTTATTAAGTGATCATGTTCTTTTTTCATTATGGTCTCTTTACGAGGCGACAGCCTGTACCTCAATCTCAACATCCAATTCAAAGGCAAGGCGGCTGGTTGTTACTGTCCTTGCAGGGTAACCATTTGGGAACCACGTGCAATATGCTGCGTTAAACTCAGCAAAATATTTCATATCACTTAACCATACCTGTACTTTGACGACATTATCTTGCGAAATACCTGTACATTTCAGCGTTTCTACAATGGTATGCATGATCCTCTGCGTTTGTTCCGTCACAGAACCATACAATGGTTCACCCTCCTCAGTCATAGACACCTGACCTGAAAGAAATACCATGCCATTCCCTTGAACCGCATCGGAAAAAGGGAAGGGTTTACTGGTGGCATAGCGCTTGATACTCATACTTTAGTCTTACTCATCGGGGAGGGGGGATTCCATAACGTTACCACAGTTCAGACTTGAATTAAACAAAATTGTAATTATCAACAAATGTTTGTTTTTGGGCGTGAAATTTTGTCTAAAGATCGCAGGAATTAAGCAACGTGTTGGTATAAAAGCAAGCACGTGAATAATTTTTAGTGTGATTATTGGGTGGGAAGTAGTTTACTTTTAGAATTTTTGAGCAGACAAATCCTATTTATACGCGTGCTGATTTTTCTTATGTCATTGTTTATGAAAGTAAATGTTGCAAAATACAAATTCAACAAAAATATTATTTTCAAATGTTGTTGAATTTGGTTTTGGGTGTCGATAAGATGTCCGTGCTCTGAGATATTTTACCTGATTTGAACCAGGTGTGTTCGAAGGCATTTTGGGGCTAATCTTTTACATCAAAGTAAAAGTCGATTAATTCAGGAACAAGAGAATTATCGTTAGATAATCACGGACTGGATTTAACTTTTCTGGTTCAGGAAAAGAGGATGCTTTTACATTTCGCCATATTCTGGCTTTACTATTGTATGAAAAGTAGTACCTAAGGATGCTTCAGTGGATGCATTAATCATAAAATATAGCTAATCATAAAACGCCTGATTAATGGTGCCACTCAGATATTTTTTTCCGGATTTGCTAGCCAGACTACTGGCTATACCATCGTTAATATATGGCGTGAATATTGATCAATATCACTGATGGTCAATATCCGTCATAGTATCTATTCTAATGTAAGGCTGTGCCGATGCAATTAAGCAAAGTGTTTATCGCTGTTATATCTGCGCTGTGTACCACAAGCGCAATAGCGAATGATATTAATAATAACCAGGAAGTTACAATTGATTCCGTATGGGATGATACTTCTAACAAGCCGAGTCGCATCCGGGTTGGGTATGAATCAGATGGTGTACTGAATATTGTTCAGGGTGGTGATGTTTTAACTGAGTACTTCCATATTGGCCAGGAAGATTCTACCGGTACAGTAAATGTTATTAATGGCGGGAAATTGACAGTTGGCGGAGGATCAACGTCCTATCCCTTTGATATTGGAGGATCCAGAGATGGACAAAACCATAAAGGGACTGGCACTCTTAATGTTTCCGGGCAGGGAAGTCTCGTCACCCTGTCCTCCGCTAACGGCGTAGCTCTCCAGGTAGGTGCCGGAGACGGAAACGGATTTATGAATATTTCTGATGGCGGAAAAGTTCACTCTGAATCCGATGGTGGAATATGGATTGGTGGCAGGACATCTTCATCCGGAGAAACATCAGGTGTTGTGAGTGTTGATGGTACGGACAGTGAAATATGGAGTGCGGGCAGTATTCATGTCGGAACATATGGCTCCGGAAGCCTCACCACGTCCAATGGAGGACATACCCATAGTGAAGCCACAATCTCGGTAGGCAATATGGAGGAGACCAAAGCCTACGATAATCTGATGAGCGTAAAGGGTGCTGATTCAATAATATCGTCGAACGATAAAATGGCTGTTGGACTTCAGGGAAAGGGAACGGCGGTTGCTTCCGATAGTGGAACACTCAGTGCTCCAGAGATTGTTATCGCGCAAGAGTTAGGGTCCAGCGGTGAACTGGCAGTAGGAGCCAGGGCAGGTGCTGACGCGGCTGTTGCAGGAATTATTGATACTAAGAAAGTTATTTTTGGTGTTGGTGATGGTGTATTAACACTTAATCATACCAGCACGGATTTTGTCCTTGATGCGGATATAAGCGGTACAGGCTCAGTAAATGCTGAAAGTGGGGTTTCTACCTTGTCCGGTGATAACTCCGCTTTGCAGGGGCGTTTTAATATTTCCTCTCCTGCCACGCTGGTTATTTCAGAACAACAAAATATCGGCACAAATGAAATTACCATGACGGGTGGCAAACTGGAGATTGACGCAGATCATGACTGGCAGTTTATTAACACGCTTACTGGGCAGGGCGTACTTCAGATTAATACAGCGGGAAATACTTTTGGTTTCAATTCTTCCGGCGTGACCGAGAATTTCAACGGCACGCTGGCGCTTAAAGACACATTATTTTCTCTGGCAGGTACGAACACTGCTGCGCTGAAAAATATGTTGCTGAGCTTAGGTGAAGGAAGTGTGGTCAGTGTTGGGAATGGTCAACAGGTTATTGACGAGCTTGCGTTTGATGGTGGCAAGCTGGTGTTCGGAGATGTTATCCCCGGTCAGACAGAAAGCACGGCAACAGTTCATACCACCGGAGATCTGGATGTTTCAGGAAAGGGAACGATACAGATAACCACGGGGGGAATGATGAATAACGATACTCCCACACCGAATACCCATATCACTCTTCTGGAGCAGGATGATGGAAACAGCCTGATTCAACTCGTTTCCAGTGAGGGGGACACTATCGGCAGCGCAGGAAATTTGCTACTGACGGATCAGAACGGAAAGGTTATCAGTGACGCCGTCGAATCCTCTATCAGTCAGAACGGCGAGGTTGTCGCTGAAGGGACCTATGATTACCGTCTTACCAGTGGTGAGAATAATGACGGATTGTATATCAGTTACGGGCTGACGCAGGTTGAACTTCTTGCGTCTGGCGATAATGCGCTGGCCCTGGGGGCGAATGGTAATAGCGGAAATGCAGCAGACCTCAGTGCCCGTGTTACGGGTAATGGCGATCTGGCAATTGACAGTCAGAAAGGGCAGACCGTTTCGTTGTCTAATACTGATAATGATTACACCGGGATCACCGATGTTCGTGGTGGTAATTTGTTGATGCAAAACGACAACGTTCTTGGGCAAACGAGTGAACTTCGTCTGGCAGCAGAAACCGGTTTTGATATGAATGGTCACAGCCAGACAGTCGGTCAATTGTCTGCTACGGCGGATTCGTTGCTGAATATCAACGGTGGAAGCCTGACGCTGCAACAGGGTGGTTCTGTTGACGGCGTGCTGGCCGGCAACGGCGAGCTGAAGATTAACGGCGACACGCTGAAGGTAACCGGTGAAAACAGTGCGCTGACGGCTAAAACAACCATCGCAAAAGATGCAAGTGTGTTGATGAATAATACTCTTGGGTTGGGTGTGGGTGATATCGTCGCAGCGGGCACGCTGTCTCTGAGCAAATCTACGGGCACGCTATATAACAATATCAGTGACGCTGGGTTGGTAGAACTGAGCGGCAGCGATGTGGTGTTGGCAGGGAATAACAGTGATTTCTCCGGACAGTTCACCATTGATGCAGACTCCCGGCTTACGGCTTCGACGGCGGAAAATCTGGGCGATGCGCAAGTCAGTAATGTCGGTTCACTGGTACTTAACAGTGAGAGCACATGGCAACTCGACAACGAGATCTACGGTCAGGGAAGTGTAACCAAAACAGGCGCAGGGACCATTACCATAGGCGATAACGCGGCCTGGACCGGCCAGACTGTTATCGAACAAGGTGGACTGGAACTGGGCCTCGCAGACTCTCCGGTGGTACTTGCCAGTACGCAGGTCACTATTCGTGACGGGGCGATGCTCTCCGGCTCTGGCGGAGTAGCAGGCAGCATCGATAACGATGGTATGTTGCTGGTTGGGTCGGTGGTGAGTGACAACCCTCAGCTGTTTACTGTCGGTGGTGATTTGTCGAACAGCGGTGACCTTGTTACCGGTATTCATGGTCAACTGGCGGGTAATCAACTGGTCGTTAAGGGGAACTACACCGGTAACGATGGCCATCTGTCATTAAATGCGGTGTTGGGTGACGACAGTTCCGTTACGGATAAGCTGGTGATTAATGGCAATACGAGCGGCAAAACGTCTGTCAGTGTGACGAATGCGGGTGGTAAAGGGGCTGCGACTGTCGACGGAATAGAGGTGATTCACGTTGATGGACAGTCAAACGGTGAATTTACCCAGGCGGGACGTATTGTCGCGGGTGCCTACGATTATACCCTGGGGCGTGGTCGGGATGAGAACAGCGGCAACTGGTACCTCACCAGCGGTAAAACCAATCCGGATCCCGATCCGAAACCCAATCCAGATACCGGGAAGGACCTGCGTCCGGAAGGTAGCAGTTACACCGCTAACCTGGCAGCAGCGAACAATATGTTCGTCACACGACTTCACGATCGTCAGGGTGAGACCCGGTACACCGATGCACTTACCGGGGAGCAGAAAGTTACCAGTATGTGGATGCGTCATGTCGGAGGACACAATAGCTGGCGTGATGGCAGCGGGCAGTTGAAAACCCAGAGTAATCGCTATGTGCTGCAACTAGGGGGAGATATTGCTCAGTGGAGTCAAAACGAGATAGATCGCTGGCATCTTGGCGTGATGGCGGGCTATGGCAATGAACACAATAATACTCGCTCTTCACGTACTGGATACGATGCTAAGGGATCGGTGAATGGCTATAGCGTCGGCGTGTATGCGACATGGTATGCCAATGATGAGTCTCACAACGGCGCGTATCTGGATAGCTGGGCACAGTACAACTGGTTCGATAACCATGTGAAGGGTGATGATCTGCAGGGTGAATCGTATAAATCCAGCGGAGTAACGGCCTCACTGGAAACGGGCTATACCCAGAAACTGGGCGCGTTCAATGGCAGCAAAGGGACGCTGAACGAATGGTATGTACAACCTCAGGCGCAGGTTGTGTGGATGGGCGTGGAGGCTGACGACCATCTTGAAAGCAACGGGACGCGTGTCAGCAGCAACGGCAGCAGTAATCTTCAGACGCGTTTGGGTTTGAAAACCTGGATTAACAGCCATCATCAGATGGACAACGGTAAAGCGCGCGAATTCCAGCCTTTTGCTGAGATCAACTGGATCCACAATAGCCGAGATTTTAGTACAACAATGGATGGTGTGAATGTCCGTCAGAATGGTGCGAAAAATATCGGTGAAGTTAAGGTCGGTGTGGAAGGTCAGGTAACTTCCCATCTGAATCTGTGGGGTAACGTTGGCGTTCAGGTGGGCAATAAAGGCTATAACGACAGCGCCGCAATGGTCGGTGTGAAATGGAATTTCTGATGCTGTTGGATTGATGCCGCTTGTAAGGCTTTCGCCTTAATTTCTTAACTATACCGTAAGCACCCCGATGGGGGCTTTGCCCGACAAAACGAGTTAATTATGCTTATAACCAAGAAAGCTGCGCCCACAGTGATGGTGTTACTTTTTCTTCTGACCGGAATGCTGGCCTCATGGCTGCAATGGAATAAAGAGGAAGAACTCATCAGGGAGAACGCAGTAGGTAATTTGGTAGAAGAAATTAATCGTGTTTTTAATGGCGCGCGGACACTGGCAGTACTTGCCAGCCCACATATTCACAAAGACTGTACGGACGATTTGCTGCGAACACTGAACCGTCTGACAGCATCAGAAGACAGTATTCGCTCGCTCAATATTATCGAAAACGGCGAATGGACCTGTTCATCTCTTGAAGGCAGGGAATCGCTGGGAATTCATTCGCCAGGTACAACCACGCGCTCTTTGATGATTGAGTTGGTTCATCGTCAAAAGACGGATATGTACATGGTTTATTTCCCCGCTGCAGGGCAAGTGGTTGCGGTTGCGGTCTATAAGGCAGTCATCGATAATATTTTACAAAAATTTTCCCATGATAAAAAAATAGAAGCATTGTTCTTACTGCATCCCGATAGCAAATCTATGCTCCCCGCGGCTTCACATAATTATCCTTTCTGGATTGTGGATAAATCCAATCGGCAGGTCGGTGATTATTTACAAGATAATCGCTATATCATTATTTTATTTTTCATTCTGTTGATAGCATCATGTGTTCATCTGCGTTATATACACCGATTATCATCGATTGAAATGCTGGCACGGGCGATCGATAACGACGAATTTATCCCATATTATCAACCTGTCGTCGATCTCATGTCTGGAAAAATTGTGGGGGCTGAAGTTCTTGCCCGATGGAACCATACGGAGCGGGGGATTGTTACACCTAATGAGTTTATTCATGACGCGGAACAACATGGGTTGATTAATGCAATGACGCTCAGTTTACTGGAGCGGGTAGAAGTGGATATGCAACAAATAAGTTATCGGAGAGAAAATCCATTTCATATCGGAATTAACATTCCACCGGAATCCCTGGAGTGCAATAAGTTTACAGATGCCTGTATTCGATTTATTCAACGCATGAGTCTGATCGATATCGGTGTGATGCTGGAAATCACCGAAAGACAGCTGAATTTAATCCCGGAAAATGTACTTAACCGATTGAAAGACGCAGGTGCATCGCTGGCTCTGGACGATTTTGGTACTGGCTATTCGAACCATGCTGCTTTGCAGAGAATTTCTCCTCACTATCTGAAAATAGACAAGATGTTTATTGATTCACTGGGCAGAGGCGGAGTCGAAGAGTCTATCGTCAGCAATATTGTTCATCTCTCTGAACTGATACAGATCCCTTTGGTCGCTGAAGGTATTGAAAATAAAAAACAACAGGAGAAACTCCAGCAGATGGGGGTTGCTCTAGGACAAGGGTATCTTTTTAGCAAGCCCGTTCCTTTTAGTATTTTTTACACCAGGTTTGATAATTTTGTTCAAGAAAGATAAACGTGTTAATTATCGTTTTTTGTTAAGTTGATATTTGGTTAAATATACCTTCTGCTCCTGTGTGATGTATATTACAGAAGGGTTTGTTTATTTATAATCTGGTTATAACTAACGAAAGTGTCGTGCAAAATGCAGTCTGTAACGGTTGTGTATTACAGTCATTATTTCTAACTAATTTCGTCTTCGATTATTGCCAGGTGTTTAACCCAGCGATAAATCAGGAATGCACAAATAAGTAGCAGGAATAAATTAATGAAATTAAAACCTTCAAAATTGCTGGTGACATTTAATAATGATAACCAGATATATTGTCATGGAATGTGGTCCTTACTGGAAGATATATTTACCAATGGAATGGGGATTCCATTAGCACGAATGACTGGCTCGCCAGGCAATTCTTCCATCCACGTTGCGGATATCTATGTTGAACATTGTGCCGCGGGTGTGCAGGCAATATGTCGTCCTGAATACAGATTACGTAAGCGGGGCAGTCTGATGATTGTGGTCAGTTCAGCACGGGGAAAGATTCCGCTGAACACGATACTACCGTGTCAGCATAACTGTGTGTTTCTGCGCAGAACGGATACTCTTGCGGAAATTCGGCGTCAGATAATGTTGGCCTGGCATCGACGGTTCCAGATGAAAGAGGTTAGTTGTCATTCCTGCTGTCCGATGCTATTGACTAAATCTGAAATACGAGTCGCCGACTACTTGAGCCAGGGAATCTCATTATCAGAATTGGTGGACAGGCTGGCTCTCAGCCCTAAGACGGTAAGTGCACAGAAACATAGTCTCATGCGAAAATTAAATTTGAGCAATAATGTCGAGCTGATGGATTTTATACTGTGGTGGAAGCGTTATGAGCTAACTTGCAGACTGACAGCAGCTGTTCAACTTGTATCAGCCATTGCCAGTACTCTGCCTAAAATAGGCATAAATAATCGTGAGTGCATCATGCCAATTTTTACAGAAAAACCTGGCAGGGACGAAAAACACGCACGCGACTGAAAGTGACTGAATAACCAGGTTATCGTCGGGTATTACAGCTCGCTCAGGCCACATGAATATAATGGTGGATTATCACCAAACGAATCGGAAAACCGATACTGGAAAAGCTCTAAAACGGTGGCCAGTTTTAGTTGACCATATATGGACGCCCCGGGTGATGCAAGTACTGGTTCGATACGGTTTGCGACCATATATCCGGCGTCGTTAG